>JBGPNE010000334.1:0-4396 GCA_041487335.1 Pyrinomonadaceae bacterium | reverse complement strand
GACGTTGCGATGCACGTCGCGGCGGCCGAGCCGCGCTATGTCTCGCGCGCGAACGTTCCCGCGGAAGCCCTGGAGAAAGAGCGCGAGATCGCGAGCGCCCAGGCGAAGAACGATCCAAAGAACGCGAACAAGCCGGATCAGGTTATCGATAAGATCGTCGAGGGCCGTCTCAATAAGTTTTACGAAGAGACTGTTTTGCTGGATCAGCCCTTCGTTAAAGATCCCGCCAAGACTGTGGGCGAACTGGTCACCGAAAAGGTGGCAAAAACTGGCGAGAAGATTACAATTCGCAGGTTCACCCGCTACAAAATGGGTGAAGGCCTTGAGCGGCGCGATGAGGACTTCGGCGGCGAAGTGGCATCGCTCGTAGGATAAGCTCGAGTTCGGAGCGAAGTTTCAGCCCGGTTCTTTCCTCGTCGGAGAAACCAATGGTCGCCGAACAGCCCAAAATTGATACCGCTCGATTGGTCTATCGCCGCGTCTTGTTGAAAATCTCCGGCGAAGCTCTCATGGGCGAGCAGAACTATGGTATCGACGTCAATGTCGCCCGTACGGTTGCCGAGGAATTGAAGGCCCTTCACGAGCTTGGAGTGCAGGTTGCCGTTGTGGTGGGCGGTGGCAATATCTTCCGCGGTGTTTCCAAAAGTGCGGGCAATATGGACCGTTCGTCAGCGGACTACATCGGCATGCTGGCTACGGTAATGAATGCCGTCGTGCTGCAGGATGCGCTGGAAAAGCTCGATGTCCAGACCCGCGTGATGTCCGCAATCGACATCCCGCAGTTGGCCGAGCCGTTCATTAGAAGACGCGCGGTGCGCCATCTCGAAAAGGAACGCATTGTGATCTTTGCCGCCGGTACAGGCAATCCTTATTTCACTACCGACTCGGCTGCCGCGCTTCGCGCTCTCGAAATCAAGGCGGATATAATTTTAAAAGCCACAAAGGTTGAGGGCGTCTATTCGGCGGATCCGATGGAAGACTTAACCGCTACTCGCTACGACTCGATCACCTACCAGCAAGTATTGGAGCGGCAGTTGAAAGTAATGGACGCATCGGCAATTTCACTGTGCATGGACAACAATCTGCCGATAGTAGTGTTCAATATGCGAAAGTCGGGAAATATCAGGCGCGTGGTTATGGGTGAAGCCGGCGTTGGCACACGAGTTTGGGTGGGGGAATAGTTTGAGTCGACGTCGGTACAGCACCCCAGCCGGGCTGCCCGGCTGGGGACCCCGCAGTGCGCAGTAAAACCGAAAGATTGCGTAATGACCGAAACTAGAGAGACTCAAAATCCGAACTCGGAGCCTGTTTTTGGAGCAGAGAAATGAGCGAGAAGGACGTAATTAAAGAGACTAAGCCGCGGATGGAGACAGTTATCGAAGACTTTCGTCGCAGGCTCGCCACTGTGCGCACGGGTCGTGCGGCCGTAAGTTTATTGGACAATGTGATGGTCGACTACCACGGCACGATGACGCCTCTTGGTCAGATGGCTTCAGTGCACGCTCCCGAACCCCAAATGCTGACCGTGCAACCCTGGGATCAAGCTCAACTGGCCGCGGTGGAAAAGGCAATCCGTGCTGCCGACCTGGGCCTGAATCCTTCAAACGATGGGAAACTCGTGCGCATTCCCATTCCCCCCCTCACCGAAGAGCGTCGCAAGCAACTCGCGAAGCAAGTGCACGAAATCGCTGAAGACCACCGCACGGCCGTGCGCAATATCCGGCGCGACGCAAACGAACGCCTGAAGAAGATGCTCAAGGATAAACAGATTTCAGAAGACGCCGAACGCGATGGGTTAGACGAGGTTCAGAAACTCACTAACACATACATCGCAAAGATCGACGAGTTGACTAAAACAAAAGAGCACGAGATCACCAGCGTCTAGCATGCAGCCTCCTCTTGACTATGCCCCACTACTGCAGGCACTGCGAACGCTATTTAGCGAATGAGCGCTTCACGGGACGCGGACACCACCAGCACCTCTGCAAGGAATGCTCGCGCCGCCCCAAGGGCGAGATCCAGAAGGCCGACCGGTTGCGCGAGATCTCGAGCTTCCTGCAGCAGTCACACATCTCCAGCAAGAACTGCGAGCGCCTTGCTGTTCTCACCGCGTCCGGCGATAAAGAGGTATCGCAACTGGCCGAGCTTGTCGGCCGCGTGGCCTCCGTATGCCCTTACAAGCGGCGGCGGCTTAAGAACCTGGCCAGAAAGAATCGCGAACTGATCCGTCTGCTCGAAGAGGCTGGACTCATCTTCCCCAGCTTCCCTCGGGAGCGTGGCGACGAGTGGGGCGAGGATTTGCACCGCTCTCTGGACGTGCTTTCGGAGTCAGATTTGGACAGCTCCCTGGACCTGCTTTCGGAGTCAGATTTGGACAGCGCCCTTGACCTGCTTTCGGTATCAGGTTTGGACAGCTCCGTGGACCTGCTTTCGGTATCAACGGACGCACCGCCGCTTGCCGCCAACGACGATCCGGACAACGACGAGCTTCCCTTCTGATTTCGACAGCCTCGTCGATTCCCTCTCAGTGAGTTCTCATCGAAACAAGTTCGAAACAAGATCCTGTTGACCCGAAGGCAAGACTTTAATATCATTCGCCCACCTCGCGGAAGCTGAATCTACGACAGCCCGGTTTCACTCGCCTAGTCGTATTGACATGGCAGCAACCACGAGCAGCAAGTCCGTTATCGCCCAACCCCTAGGTAAGACAATGCCTCGTGACTCGAATGGTGGAATTAGCGGACTCAAGTGGTTCATCGGCATCCTGGTTTCACTTTTGGCGGCGGGCGGACGGATAGTTGCCTTACTCAACTACATCCATCAACCTTCGCCGCCCTCTGGTCCATCGCGGTCTCCCACCGCGGAGTCAAAACCCAACAGAGACACAACCCAAACCTCCTCTACGGTCACACCAACGCCTCGAGTCCGCAAGATTGCTGTTTACAATGATGATACCAGGCAGGCAATGCCGAACGAGATCCATTACATTCCCAACGGCCAAAGTGCCAGCGCCTATTTAACTACCACTGCTCTTCAAAGAGCTGAGCTTCGTCTTGCTGAAGGTTCCGCCACACGGGCTCGCAACTTTATCATTCTTAGGAGGCTGCGCCTGACAACCATACCCACAATCAAGGTAGGAGCAGCGGACAATTTGGAAAGCGAGCGGAGTTTGAGATGAGCTCATTGTCCACAGTTCTTCGCTATGAGTTGTGGTTCTTCATCGTGGTGCTCGCGTTGATAGTCACTTATCAACTATTGACCCGAAAGATCAATATGGAGTGGTTGCTGTATGACGATGAACGTAATTTCAGCCCGGGACGCCTTCAATTGCTCATGTCCACTCTTGCAGTTGCGTCCTATTACTTGCTTGAGGTGCTAAGTCATCCTGGTGCCGCGAAGTTTCCGGAGATCCCAAATGATCTTCTCCTGATATTAGGAGGCAGCAATTTGTTTTATCTGGGAGGTAAGCTTTCCTCGCTGATTGAAGATAAGCTCGGTTCGATGTCGTCCCGTGCGCAAAGCGGTCGGGAAGACCCGACGCAGAAGAAAGGAGGATAGATAAATGCTACAGCTTGGTTTAGTAATCGGTTGGATACTTACTGTTTTCCTTGGGCTGCTAGGAGCAGTCATCCTGTGGCTGATCCTAACTGGTAGGATTGACCTCACAGGCCTCATCAGCGAGCCAAAGGGTGAAGCGAGTCTTTCACGTTTCCAGTTCTTGGTTTTCACCTTCGTGATCGCAATGAGCTTGTTTTACCTCATCGTTACCCGGACTCCGCCTGGCTATCCGGAAATCCCCAATCAAATACTAGCCCTACTGGGAATTAGTGGCGGCTCCTATGTGGTTGCTAAGGGAATTCAGACCAGCCGAGATATAGGTTTGAAGGGAACCGGTGATGGCAACAAACCAGTTAACTCCGGCGCGAACAAGCAAGACGACAAGGCTGATACCTAGAAATAGACCGTCAGGCGCGCGGAATCGCACGCGTGCTGGGCGGAGATCTAGATCCGCGTAGCTTGAAAAAGTGAATGGGTTCATGCGTTCTCAGGTTGGCGGTACGGAGTTTGTATATGATCGCAGGCACCTTTGTGCTTAAAGCTGTTACCGGGCCAAATAACGACCGGGTTGTCAAACTCATTATTCTACAACTGAACGACTTCTATCAGCTCTTGCCGTGACCTTCCACGGTTGCTGTTGTCTAAGCCAGCAACTATTGTCCCGGACTATGGCAAGCCAATGCCGAACTGGATTCCGCTTCCTAAACCGGCAGCAGGATTGGGCGCTGTTTGTCCGCCGGTTTGCTGTTGTCGCGCCGCGATCATGTTCAAAAGTGTATCGGCGCCTGAGACCAGACTGATTGCCGTCAAGCGCTCCGGATCGGCTCCCTTTGTGCTG
>JBGPNE010000333.1:0-4397 GCA_041487335.1 Pyrinomonadaceae bacterium | reverse complement strand
CAAAGTCATTGAGCTCGCGAAGCGCTACGGCGCCAGCGTGGTTATCGGTACCATCGATGAGCAGGGCATGGCTCGCACCGCGGAGGGAAAATGTCAGATCGCCCGCCGAGCGTACGAGCAAGCGACCGGGGAACTGGGCCTCTCCGGCAGCGACATCTTCTTCGATCCACTGGCGCTGCCAATTTCTACCGGCATTGAGGAGGACCGCCAAAATGCGCTCGAGACCATTGCTGCCATAAGGCGCATTAAGGCTGAGCTGCCGGGCTGTTTCACAATACTCGGCGTCTCAAACATTTCGTTCGGTCTGAATCCTGCGTCGCGCGTGGTGCTGAACTCCGTCTTTCTGCACGACGCAGTCGAGGCGGGACTCGACGCGGCAATCGTAAATGCCAGCAAGATCGAGCCGCTCAATCGTATCGGCGAACAAGAGCTCAAAGTTGCGCGCGAATTGATTTACGACCGGCGCCAGTTTGACGGAGACGTTTGTACCTACGATCCCTTGACGGAATTCACGACACTCTTTGAGGGCGTTAAGGCCAAGAGCGCGAAGAAGGCTTCGAAGGGCGAGACCGTTGAAGAGCGGTTGAAAAACCACATCATCGATGGCGAAAAGATCGGCCTGGAAGACGAACTGAAAGTGGCGCTTGAAAAGTATCCAGCGCTCGACATTATCAACAACATACTGCTCGAAGGCATGAAAGTGGTCGGCGAGCTGTTTGGCAGTGGTCAGATGCAGTTGCCGTTCGTCTTGCAGTCGGCCGAAGCGATGAAGGCAGCGGTGCGCTTTTTAGAGCCGTTCATGGAGAAGAAGGGCGGGGCCACGGCGAAGGGAACTATGGTCCTGGCGACCGTCAAAGGCGACGTGCACGATATCGGCAAAAACCTTGTGGACATCATCCTGACGAACAATGGTTACAAGGTCATCAACCTCGGCATCAAGCAGGCCATTGAAAATATCTTGCGGTCCTACGAAGAGCACAAGGCTGACGCTATCGGCATGAGCGGCCTGCTCGTAAAATCGACGCTCATAATGAAAGAGAATCTCGAATTGATGAATGAGCGCGGGATTGACGTGCCGGTCGTCCTCGGAGGCGCCGCGCTTAACCGCCGCTATGTTGATGACGATTTGAAACCGCTATACAAAGGGCAGCTCTTTTACGCCCGCGATGCGTTTGCCGGTCTCCACACGATGGACAAGCTGATGAGCAGTGGAAACGGCAAGGGCGAACTCGCGGCAGACGCGGGGACGCGGGAACGTGGAGACGCGGCGAGTTTGGAGAACAGCGAGGATATAGAAAACTTGATTGGCGAGGAAGCGAAGCTGGGTATTCGTAAGGCGGTGAAGCCTCGAGGAGCAGCGAAGACTGCGGGCGACACGACACATACAGCTCGCTCAGCAGTGCGCACAGATGTGCCCATTCCAACGGCGCCATTCTATGGCTCGCGCGTGGTCGAAGACATCTCGCTCGATGAGGTCTTCGCTTTTGTGAACGAAACGGCGCTGTTCAAAGGTCAGTGGCAATTCAAGCAGGGAAGAAAACCCGCGGATGAATATCAAGCGTTTGTGCGTGACACTGTTCGGCCGATCTACAACGAGCTGAAAGAACGCAGCAAGGAAGAGAAGCTTCTGGCGCCGAGCGTAGTGTATGGTTACTTCCCCTGCCAATCATTGGGTAACGACTTGATCGTCTATCAAGAGGACCAGAAAACTGAGCGGCTGCGTTTTACTTTCCCTCGTCAACCCGCGGGCAAGCATCTATGTCTGGCAGATTTCTTTGCAGCCCAGGAATCCGGGAGAATCGACGTTGTAGCGTTTCATCTCGTTACCATAGGACGACTGGCAAGCGAACACGCACAAGAACTGTTCAAGTCGGACAATTACGCCCGCTATCTCTACTTCCATGGTTTAAGCGTGGAAAGCGCAGAAGCACTCGCCGAGCTGTGGCACAAACGCATCCGCGAAGAACTGGGCATCGCGGGTAAGGATGCAAACGAGGTGACGAAATTGTTCCATCAAGATTACCAGGGCTCGCGATTCAGCTTTGGTTATCCGGCGTGTCCGAACCTGGAGGACCAGGCTAAGCTATTCGAACTGCTCGATCCATCGCGAATCCAGGTAGAGTTGAGCGAAGAGTTTCAACTCGATCCTGAGCAATCAACCTCAGCGATTATCGTCCACCATCCGGAAGCGAAATACTTTTCAATAGAATGAATTCTGGTCTTGGGTCTTTGGTCCTGGGTCTTGGGCCTTTTGACTCTGGGAGCTCTGAATTGAGAATGGCGGAGTCGGGTGTAAAACCAATGACCGGCGAACACCCAACAGGCGGCGCCCCGCCCCTGGCAGAAAACAAAACGCAAAGTTTAGAGACTAAAGACCAAAGACCAAAGACCCAAGGCCAATCGTTTTCTCCGGCGCCACAAGAGCTTGCCGTCTTGAGTTGGTTCGAGCGCATTGCCTTCCGTCTGGTCCGCCGGATGAACCAGGGCCGGTGGAAACGGTTCTGGGCCTGGTGTCAGAAGACCGTCGGCGCTGGTTGGATTCATCTCTCGACTTACAACCTCATGAACGTATATGGTCTCGAGCATATCGAGGCCGCGTCGCGCGAACGTCCAATCCTGCTGGTCGCAAATCATCGCTCGTTCTTTGATATGTATACCGTGTCGACCGTTCTCTTTCGTAGTTCGAAATGGCGCAAACAGCTTTTCTTTCCAGTACGGGGACGGTTTTTCTATCAATCACCTTTAGGTCTCTTCGTCAATCTGGTGATGGGATGGTGGTCTATGTATCCCCCCTTCTTCGCTACCGGGGAGAATCCCATTCCGGAGAAACGCGCCTTTGACAAGTATTCGTTTCGCCTGCTTACGGAACTCAGCCGCAATGGCGCCGGTAACGTTATCGGCTTCCATCCGGAAGGCACGCGCAACAAGAGCTCTGATCCGTATTCTTATCTACCGGCACAGCCCGGTGTCGGAAAACTAATCAAGGACGCAGAGCCGCAGGTGATACCAGTCTTCATTGCTGGCCTTGGCAATGATCTAGCGCGGCAAGTGCTGGGCAACTGGACAGGCGGGGAGCCGATTCGGATCCACTTTGGCGCAAAACTTGATCTCGCGGAGTATCTACCGAAGAAGGATCGCGCCTCAACTTACAAAGAGATCGCAGATTTTGTGATGCGCAAGATTGCGGAACTTGGTGAGCAAGACCGTAGGATCTACACGGTCCAAAAGTGATGAGTGATGAGTGATGATTTTACCGATAGTCATCATCAACCCTGAATCCGCCCGTGGCGCGACACGTAACGCGTGGCCGAAGATAGCCAGCGATCTGCGTACACATTTTGGTTCCTTCAGTTGCGTTTTCACTGATCAGCCGGGCCAGGGAACGGAACTCGCCGCCGAGGCCGCACGCAAAGGCGCCAGGTTAATTATTGCCTGCGGTGGCGATGGCACAATTTCGGAAGTTACAAACGGAATTCTCGCTTCTGGAAAAGATACGGAACTAGGAATCCTTCCCAGTGGTACCGGCGGTGACTTTCGCAAGACACTCCGTATACCAGGGCGTTCCCGCGACGCAGCCGAAATTCTTCGCGCTGGGCGCACCCGCAAAATCGATGTGGGCCGCGTTACGTTTACAAATGATAGAGGGGAACGTGAAACGCGGTATTTCCTCGGCGTCGCGTCGTTTGGAATGAGTGCAGATGTCGTAAGTCGCGTGAGAGAGGCCGGCCCGGAATGGCTGTCGACAAAGGCCCCGCACTGGCTAAGCGGCCGAGTCACCTTTGGCGTCTCAATGCTGCAAACCGCGATGCAATCCGGAGCGACGAGAGTTATTGTGCAACTTGACGACAGCGACGAGCGGCAGCTCACGGTTGCTAACCTCTGCATCGCAAACGCCCGCTATTTTGGCGGGGGAATGAAGATCGCGCCTGAGGCGAAGTTAACCGATGGCAAGTTCGACGTGATTAGTATCGGGGATCTTGGCGCGCTCAAAATTCTCACTCGCGCCCCAAGGATCTACTTTGGTTCGCATCTCCGAATGGAAGAGGTTGGTCACGCTTTAGCAAAGAAGGTTATCGCTCGGCCCGCTACAAAAGATGCCCAGATTGCCATAGAAGTTGATGGCGAACTCCCCGGCCGCTTGCCGGCGACTTTTCAAGTTGTGCCAGCGGCGCTGCGTGTGCGCTGCCCGGCTTGATCATCTAAGAAGAATCCATGACGAGCAACTACGACCAAACGTATGCCCGATGGTTGCAAGACCCCGAAGCCTTCTGGGCTGAAGTGGCTGAGGACGTGCACTGGTATAAGAAGTGGGATACTGTCCTCGATCGTTCGCGCGCTCCCTTTTATCGTTGGTTCAGCGGCGCTGTAGTCAACACTTGCTACAACGCGCTCGACGT
>JBGPNE010000332.1:0-4400 GCA_041487335.1 Pyrinomonadaceae bacterium | reverse complement strand
CGTTGTTCCCCTACACGGTTCAGCGCCAGATCGAGATCGACAAGCTCAACAACAACGCGACGCGTTCGCAAGTGTTGCAAGACTTGATCGACGATGCGCAGTTCAAATCGGCCGAATACAATTCAGCATTCGTGCTGACTGAATACTTTGGCTACTTGCTTCGCAATCCCGATCAGGGAGGCTATGACTTCTGGTTGAATGTGCTGAACACCCGCGAACCCGGAAATTATCGCGGCATGGTCTGTTCGTTCATCACATCGACGGAGTATCAACGTCGGTTTAGCTCAATTGTCTCGCACAGCAACGCGGAGTGCGGGCCCTAGTTTTCAGCACCGGCTGCGGTAGAGATTGTTTGAAGACTCGGATTGATGCCACGGGCTTGTCCCGTGGAGTCTCATGTTGGCGGCTACGAAGAGCCTTAGTAGAACTTTCAGGATGCCATGGGCTTGTCCCGTGGAGGTTCACGCTTGTTGGTAAGCTGAGCTCCTAACTTGTTCGCTCAACAGCAGGAAGCGTGAAACTCCACCGGGCAAGCCGGTGGGATCTGGACAAGCATCGTGCCGCCTCGGTAGCAGCGAGCGTGAGCCTCCACCGGACAAGCCGGTGGTATCTTGATCACTTTTCACACGGTCGCGGTAGCGAGCGGTGATGGCGGCGATCCAACGATCTTGTTATTGCGCGCAGGACCTTCTGACGCGTCACATCGGTAAAGTACTTGGTCCTGTTGATGACGTGAGAACGGTGGCCGTGGAAACGTCAACTTCACGGGCCATCTTTAATCCGCATAACTGTTGCCAGCACCATCGAAGGAATCTTTGCTACGGGCGCGGATCATGTTTTTCCAGCAGCGCGAAACTAGTCTTACGGAAAGGAAGAGTCAAACTGGCCAAACTGTCGGTTTCGCTCCGAAGCAACGGAGGGCTAACTCACGGGTCGAAACAAAACCCGGCTTTGTACATTAATAACTTTACTAGAGAAACTGGGAAATGGTGGCTTCTCATGAAAGTACATTTGGCAGAATCAACGATCTCACGTTTGCATGAAAACGAATCCACAGTCCCGGGTTAGCGTCGAGCTGGCGCGCTCGCGTCGCCACGTCACTTGCGATTTGCGTTTCCATCACGCGCCGGTAGCTCTCACGTTTGCCCGGTGCTGTGTCAGCATCGACCACTGACTGTACGATTCGCCTGGCGCCGAGAATGGCGGCGGGGCCGAGAGTAAGAATGTGGGTCGCCTGCCGGCACTCAGCTTCATCGTCCGCGCTGACCATGCTGCCGCCCGCTCTGAATTTCGTGATGTGGTGTTGGAGAATGCTTGCGGAGATGGGAATCACTCCTGCCATATCAATCACAGTAGCCCCAGAATTGGGTTTGATGTAAGCAAGGTGTGAAGATCCGCCTGGCTCTGGGCCAAGACCAAGAAAAAAGATATCCAGTCCGCCCAACGCTTCCAGTTTTTGCACGTGTCGAGCCAATTCAACCTCGAGATCAGGCGCATCCGTGCGCATTGTGTTAAAGCTCTTCACGCGGCGAAAGAACTCAGCGCCGAGTAGCCGCTCGAAGTCGCGCACAAAGCTAAAACCGTTCTCCATGCGCATCGGCGCCAGGGCGTCCTGTGTAAATACATGCAAGCGCCCTATGAGGCCGTCGGGGTCCCCGCGACGCGCCCGTTCGCCCAGCAGGCGATGAAGCGCTTGCGCGCCGCGCCCTCCCAAAAGCGCGATTACGAGCGGACCCTCTTTGGCTCGGGCCGCTGCTTCGAGTTCCGCAAGCATGGACCGGCCCACCAACTCTTCCGTTTCAATAATGTCCGGGCATAGCTCATTAACGGTTAGACGCGCGAGCTCTAACTCCGGGTTCGCAGCGGCGCGTCCCAGCCATACATTTCCCTGCACCGCACGGCGTAATGAATTAATTGGACCAGGTGTGGACATCTACATCCTTCTGGTGGACTGCTAATCACGCACTGCGGGCGAGACGCCCGCGCTCCCTGCATTCTCTTGAAAACAACCAGCAATATGCTCAGATGCATCTACACTGTCTATTTTTGCGATCACAAAGAGCGGTGGTAAACCACCCTTCGCGACTGCGAGACTTTCGACCTGGTTCTTTTGCTTCCTGGTTGAGAGCCCTTCAATTTTGAAACGATCACTCAATTGGAATTAGCTCTGGGTCAGGAAGGGCGGTTTACCCCCGCTCTTACGCTCAATATGAAGCTTGGTCACCTTACCACTGAGTTTTCACACTCTCTTAAGCCGGGTGTCAATTAGAGTAAAATCGAAACGGTCCCAACATTTTCTAACTCACCTTAGTTAATTTCCTTCCCTGGCGCTCCGACGCCTTAATCTCTTTCAGTTGCTTACCCAACTGTGATTGCTTGTAGTACTCATCGAGCGGATAACATCCAGAGGGCAGCCCGTTGCGCGGCGCGGTTGTGCAGTCACTAAACGTGCGGCAAATACGCTTGTGTCTGAGCGGCCGTCCACTCATCACGTCAAGCGGCAGCTCCGGGTAGGTGAGCACCATGCGGCCCAAGCCGATAAAGTCTACCCAGCCCTCGCGTAGCGCGGCCTGGGCCACGTAAGGCAGAAACTCCTGCAAATACGTATAGCCACTGCCGATAAATATTAAGTCAGGGAAACTCTGTTTGAGCACGCG
The DNA here is from genome assembly GCA_041487335.1 of Pyrinomonadaceae bacterium. GTDB lineage: Bacteria > Acidobacteriota > Blastocatellia > Pyrinomonadales > Pyrinomonadaceae > PSRF01. The sequence continues at coordinate 1,743 of JBGPNE010000332.1, read as the reverse complement.
CGTCACTTCCATCTGCCTCGCTACACCCAGCAATGGGTCCTCGGGTGGTTGATATCCGTCTGAAGGAGGATAAAGTGCGGGTCGCTGTACGTGCGGATTGTAGTAAGGGCTTCCTCCCGAGATATTCACAAGCCTGATGTTGAGTTTGCGTAGCAAACAAAGAAACTGCAGCGTCTCTGTCAAGTCGTGCTGTTCGGGATTTTCAACGTTAACACCGAATCCCCAACGATAGGGCAAAAGATCATGATGCTGTTCAGGGATACCAATTCCCGTCTTGCCAGGCGCCGACCACGCTGGATCGGGGTGGAAAGGCACGGTGTCGAAGGCAGATACACGCACGCCGATCTGCAGTCCAGGCGCCAGGACACGAATTCCTTCGACCACTTCACGGAGGAAGCGCGTGCGGTTCTCAAAACTGCCGCCGTAATCACCCGCCCGTGTATGTGCACTCAAAAACTCGTGTCCCAGATAGCCGTGACAATGCTTTACATCCACGAAGTCAAAACCGAGTTCCCATGCGGCGCGCGCGGCTCGATGAAACTCCTCAATAATTCGTCTGATTTCGCCGTCCGTAAGGAGCGGATACGAGTCGTCGACGTTCACCCGGCGATCGAGAAAGGGATGATGATAAAGAATGCGCGGTTCGGGTCGCAGCTTCTGATTGGGACAACTATAGCGCCCTGAATGTGTGAGTTGTAGCCCCAGCAGTAAGTCATCGGTTGTGCCACAGGCTTGCTCGTGTGCTTCCAAGAGCGTTTCGCGCAGATTGGCTAAGCCAGCTCTGGTCTGCTCATTAATCATGAGTTGGTTTGGATTTGCGCGTCCATCATGGTGCACAGCGACAGCCTCACCGCCCCAAATTAATTTGGCTCCGCTCGAGCCAAAATGCCGCCAGCGTCTGAGCGTGTGCTCGGTGGGTTGCCCATCGGCGCTGCCATCCCAGCCCTCCATCGGATGAATACAAAATCGGTTGCCTATCTCCCGATCATTGAGAGTGATGGACTGGCGGAAAACAGAATGTTCCCCAACCTCGAGCTTGCTGTCACAGGGAATCAATAGCCGCAGACTTTCGAGGTGAGCCTGAAAGTCTGTGACCTGCCGAATGCCTCCAAGCGGCGTGTAAGAGCGCTGATTCATCCTGGTCTAATGTCCAACACTTCAACCCGCGCGGAACAAGCGCAGCACCCGTTGCAGTGCTTCGACAAAAAAGAATTCACCCCACATCACCGATTCGTTGACACCCAACTGCTTGTGAATGTGATAGACGCCACTGCGCAAAATGCCTTCCCACCCCTCCCCGCTCTCGCCCAGGTAATTTGCCATAAGCGAGTCCATCGTCCGCAGCGCACAATCCAGATAAGCCTTGCGGCGGGCGGCTGCGCTGGAAAGTTCCGCCAGATTGAATAGTCCCACGGCAGCGATCGCTGCAGCGCTTGTATCAACTTGAGAGCGGCTCAGTGGGCCGCTTCCAGGTGCGTCGAAATCCCACGGCACGACGCCATCTTCCGGTGCGTTCGTGAGCCAATAGTCGGCATGCAACTGTGCAACTTCTAAATACGCAGGATCTCTCGTCAATTGATAGCACGTGCCGAAGCCGTAGAGCGACCAGGCTAGACCGCGCGACCAACAAGAGTCGCCGCGATAGCCCTGCTGCGTCGTCTGGCGCAGAAACTCTCCTGTGTTCAGATCGAAGATGCCTTCGTGCGACGTGCTGCCATCACCCCGCACGAGCGTACGGCGCGT
>JBGPNE010000331.1:0-4405 GCA_041487335.1 Pyrinomonadaceae bacterium | reverse complement strand
GAAGAGGGGAAGGTCGGACTCCGGGGCTGATTCCCGATCGCGCAGCTCCCTGACCCCTCCTTCAGTCTCTTTTTCGGAATTGAGTTCGTCCACATTGGATTTTCGGTCTTCGTTCAAGTAATCGCCTCCTCTGGAGTTAACTATGATCAGTGGCCGACCGGTATCCGTTGAAACTGGGTCTTGGCGTGAGTGTTCTCCCATGAAATATCCAGCACATAAGGGCTGACTTCGCCTGCTATGACTTTAAGTCGTTCCAACTGATCGTCATCGATGCCGGCTGGCCTTCCATTAATCCAGGTTCTGTGAGACAGAATGGTCTTCTCTTTTGGTTGCATAGACTTTATGGAGTCGAATCTAATATGAGCTTGCGAAGGACCTCCGCCCGGCGTTTCTTTATCTTTCAGAAAGACAGTCAGAATCTCGATGGACTTGAGCATCTCCTCGGTCGCATTCGTCAACTCTAAAAGGACCCCTGATCTTGCCTCTATGAATCTAAAGATAAACGGCTTCTCTATGTTGCTATTGGTGCTCATAAATTTCTCTTCTGGAGCGATTGCATTATTTGCACTCAAGCGGCCTTTGGAATCTTGTGCAGCAGGCGAGTGATAAGGCTTCTCAATTGATTGAAGTTGTCAGGGCGGGCGACATATACATTTTGGCCGATCGCGACTTCATCACCCTCAGCGATCTCTTCAATGCAGAAGACCACAACCGGCACATTCTCTCCTACCTCCGCACGGTCGCGGATACGGCGGGCGCTAACAATAACTTCGCACGGTAGCCCGGCCAGGCTCACCAGAATCAGGTCGGGACGCTTTCGCTGGGCGCTCTCTATTGCGTCTCGTTCATCTCTGGCTACTGCCACGCGATAACCGTCTGCCTTCAGCAACTTTTCAATGCCGTCGCGGGTCTCCGCGACATCCTCCACTACGAGGACGGCCAGGCTTGTGTCAGCTTCTCTATTCATCAAACGCTTTCTTGTTCGCTCTGTTTGCGCACATGAATCAATGTCCACACCATGAATATAGTGATATTCCAGTTAATCCCCTTGCCTCGCGCCTTGTTCGTTTTTTCGTTGCGCATTCGAAATCCTCAGTCTTCTTTGGTGCGTAAACGTAAATATACAACTGGAAACGTTAGCCTTCTGTGCGACAACACACATACCGAAATACCCTTCTTTTCGTGCGAACGGATGGCAGATTCTTCGAATCTGGCAACATCAATTGGCGACCTCTTCGCGCGTTGCGCGTCTTGTAAAAGCCCGCCTTGCGGCAGTGCCAGTGGATTTACCGTGGTTCTTATTGCTTGCATCGTTAGAGCTGTTTCACTAAGGCGACTGGTGTCGAGTACAACGCAAGCAATGCAAGCAAAATAATGCGCAATCACCCTTAGACGGCTAAATTATTTCTCCAAAACAGTCGACCTGCACACGGTAGGTGATAAGTGATTGTTTGCTAAAGTCGACTTTCAGTTTCTTGAAAAAGGAATAACAAACACTGGGGTTGGGCCTGATGTTGGCTTCGAACGAACGCCTGGAAAACGGTTTTCCGCAAAGACGCAAAGGTCGCTAAAAATACCGATCACCGATTACTGGCTGCTTGCTTAGTTCAGGGCGTCAAGTCCAGGGCCTCGACGATGCGTGTGAAGGGTATCTGAGCGGTCTCGTTTACTTCGCGAACGATGTCGGCGTTCTCTGCTTCAAACAGGCACATGCAGTGAGCTTCGCCGGGCACGAACGTGGTCCGAATGTAACGGACCGGCTTACCTTCCGCTGTGAACTTGTCGCTGGTTTCGATGGCGGCTTTCTGTGCAGCCGCTAACTGCTCCATTTCAATGCCGGGCAGCTCGCGGTCAACCATGTAAACTGACATATAGGGTCTCCTTTGGGGGTGAATAGTAGATCAGCAAGCCGCTAACAGTAAATAGCACAAAATCGGACAAACAATTTTACACTACCGTGATTTGCTGGCTTAGGCTGAAGCTGTCTTCGCCGCCGCATCAGTGATCAGCTTCACGACCTCGTTTGGGCGTGAGACGAGAGACGCATGGCTCGACCGCACCGAAAGTACCGTGGCACTCATGCGGCTTGCCATAAAGCGCTGCGTGTCGGGTGGGATCATCCGATCGTTCTCGGAGATGAGACACCAGGAAGGTTTCGATTTCCAAGCTGGCGTGGTGATCTTGTCCCAAAAGACTCCTGCTGCAATCGGCTTCTGCACGGCGGCCAAGATGCGCGCCTCATCTGGATCCACATCCTGCGCAAAGGCTGAGGCAAATCCCTCCTGACTGATCCACAAGAAGCCTTGATCGTCCGTACGAATGTGCGCCTGCCCAGAAGCAGACGCACGCGCGTTGAGATCGCCGATGCTCTCTCCTTCGTCAGGGGCAAACGCCGATATGTACACGAGTCCGACGACGCCAGGCGCATCAGTTCCAGCTTCGGTTATCACGGCTCCGCCGTACGAGTGGCCGACGAGGACCGAGGGTCCCGTTTGTAAAGCGAGCACATGACGAGTGATCGCAACGTCTTCGGCCAAAGACGTTAGTGGGATTTGCACTGCGGCGACGCGACAACCGTTGTCCTGGAGCAGGGGGATAACTCTGCTCCAACTGGATCCATCGGCCCACGCCCCATGGACTAGCACAATGTTTAGATTTGATGGCATATCACTTCCTTCTGGAATGTTGATGAACTGTCAATAGAACAGTGAACCGATGCTCAGGGATAAGAAGCAAGCTGAGCTTGTCACGGGCACACTCAACTAGTAACGAAGTCCTCAGAGGAAAGCAAAGGAAATCCGTTGGTGAACTAACGAATTTCCTGAGCCAAACCAGGAGTGCTTCAAATCAGTTGCGTCGGGCGAAGGGGGAACCGCATCGTATTAGATGCCGGTCATATAATGCAAACCGATAGGCGTGTCGGCACTGGTGCAGTTTGTCACGACGGCAGCGGAGTAACGCAACTACATCAGAACCGAGGAGCGATACAGCGAGAGGGTAAAGAAACGCCACCCATGCATTCAAAGGTGTACCACTCAATTACGGAACCGAGGAGCGGACCGGGGTCCCCAGGCGGGCAGCCCGCCTGGGGTGGTGGTAGCGACCGGGTAAAGAAACGCCGCCACACACTTGAAGGTGTACCACGCAATTATGGACCGGGTCCGCTAACGTCTCACTCAATTGAATTCGTTTTTTTGTGGTCGAGTGGTCGCGCGACTTAGACCCGGTCGCTAAGGCTCCTCGGTTCCGTAATTGAGTGGTTGATCACGAGTATGTGGTGTCGTCTCTTTACCCGGTCGCTAAGGCTTCTCGGTTCTGCACTTGAGTGGCTGCGTTACCTGCGTGGGGCCCTCCGCGGCTATCTATTTCCGAGTTTTCACACAGGCTCAATGAGCGCGCAGTGCGAAAGGTGCTACTTTCCGGCTCTTCGACTCTCTTCCCAAAATCCTTTTGAAGAGATGGTCCTACGAGCTATCGCACAACAGGCCAGAGGATACACACACTCCCGAATAATCCAGTCGCTGAAGTCGTATACATCAAATGAGACTAGCCCAGCTTAGTCCCCTCTTACTGGCAGCGTTATGTGTGAGGGAAAAGCCTTTGAGCGAAAAATTCGCTGGGTCGCAACCTTGTAGTCAGAGTCTTTTGCCCTGAATATGTTCACCACAAACTTCTGTGGGTCGCGGTCGTAGACCGGGAGCCAGGTGCTTTGAACCTGAACCATAATTCGGTGTCCCTTCAGAAAACGGTGATCGTTGGTGTGCAGATCGATCAAGTATTCGTTGACCTGGTTGGGCATGATGGGTTGAGGTTTCTCGAAACTCTTCCGAAATCTGCCCCGTAGTATCTCATCCGCAATCATCAGTTCATAGCCACCCATCTTCGGGTCTTTCGGATATTCCTCCGGAAAAACGTCTATCAGCTTCACAACAAAATCGCTGTCCGTTCCCGAGGTCGAGGCGAAAATGTGAGCAACAATGTCGCCGCTGATGGTCAGGTCCTCCTGCAGTGGCTCTGTTTCCCACGTCAGTACATCCGACCGGTCCTGCACGAAACGCTGATCTTCGAGCAGCCATGTATACCAGCGTGAACCGCCATTCGCCTCGGGGTTGTAGGTAGGCTCGATAGGACGTGGCCTGTAAGGAACAGGGTGCGCAGGATCGGAAACATAGCTGTCGAACACTCGCGGCCCGTTTTGAGCGGGCACATCGAAGAAGAGTTGACCTGCGTTTCTAAAATAGAGATTTCGCTCAGTTATATCTTTTCGCGGCGGCCATGAATCGTAACTCATCCACTGGTTAAGACCTGTTTCAAATGTGATTGCCTCGCGCTGGTTCCAGTCCCCTTTGTCTTTCAGAAAGTGCGCGAACCATGGGGCGCGAATCTTTTCACGGAAATACTTGCT
>JBGPNE010000330.1:0-4406 GCA_041487335.1 Pyrinomonadaceae bacterium | reverse complement strand
AACAAACCGCCATATGCAACAATATCCTTCGAAATTGGATCCAGTCCTTTGGTGAACTCTGGCAGTGGAATTTCTTCGCCGCGGCGGACGCGTTCGATCAAGCCAAAGTCGGTTGCAGTGAGCAGACCGATGTTTTGTGAGTTTTGTCCGTAAATCTTTTCAATGCTCTGGGCGATGACGAGTTGGATGCCCGCCCATTTTTCCGCATATGGCGCTGTTTCGCGCGAGGAACCGCAGCCCTTAGACAATCCCGAGACGACCACAGCGAAGCCGCCATTCTTAACTTCGTCTTTTTGCACCGCGCTTTCGCGCATGCCAACATAGACGTAATGCGCGAGCGTCTCGTCGTAATAAAAGCACACCCAACCCGGCGTAATCTCGTCAGTTGAGATGTTGTTCATCAGCGGCAGATCACCGGAGATCAGTCTCCGCGTAAGTTCTCCTTCAAGGTCCTCCCCTTGCAGTTGTCGCCGAATGAGTGATGTGTCTTCAGCTAAAAAGAGTATCCGGCCCGTGAACTTGATTCGGTCTGGCTGTCTGGAAAGCGACCCAGTCATCATGAGTGTTCCTTTGTAAAATCCGAATTGCAATTGTTTCGCAAACCATTATAACCTCCAGCACATCAAAAAACTTAGCGAAACGGTCTATCATGTCAGCTCGTTTTCTTAGACCGGGGCTAATCATGGCGTGGCATTCTGAGAACTGATGGAGGGAAGAAGGTATGAGCAAGAAACAGGTGATTCATTTGATTGCGGGTGTGTCGATGGTTATCACACTCTCGATAGCAGCGGCTGGATCTACGAATCACATCCTGCAATTTGGGGTTGTCCTGGGCCAGGAAACTGATGACCAGGCAAAGATCGACGTCTACAAGAGGTTTACCGAGAATCGTACGACGAATGCGGCGGTTGCCTACCAGGCAGCGAAAGACTATTTGCAAAAATATCCGAAGGACAAGGATCAGTATACTCAGTATTTGCAGAAATGGGTGGTGGCTTACGAACGAGACGAGCGCATTTCGAGGCTGCCACAACTGGTCTACACCGAGAAGAGCTATGGAGCAGCGTTTGCGCTGGGAAAGCAAATTCTGGCGGAAGAGCCTGACTATCTGAAGGCATTAATAGATCTCGGATACGCTGGCTATCTCGCAAGCACTGCCAAGAACGAGTCCTTCAACGGTGATGCCTTGGGCTATGCCAGAAAGGCCATTCAACTGATTGAGGCTGGCAAAGCCCCGGAAAGCTGGGCGCCCTTCAAGAGTAAAGACGATGCTTTGGCTTATCTCTACTACACTGTCGGCTTTCTCAATCTGAAGACAGCGCCGAATGAGGCAATCGAGCCTTTGCTGAAGGCTGTGCGATTCGAAAGCGATATCAAGAAGACAGCGTCAAGCTACTACCTTCTTGCCGCCGCCTACGAAGCCGGTCCCTTCGCGAAAATGTCTGCCGACTATAAGAAGAATTTCGAGGGCAAACCGGAGACACCTGAGAGCAAGCAGGCACTCGCGAAGCTGAATGAAGTTATCGATCGCACGATTGACGCCTATGCTCGCGCGGTTGCCGCGGCAGGCAACGACCCTAAGAATGAGCAGAACAAAACGACGTGGATGAACCGGTTGACCGTGCTCTACAAGTTTCGACACGAGGACTCGGAGGCAGGTCTGAGCGAACTGATGTCCAGTGTGCTGAGCAAGCCGTTGCCCGGTCCCTAGCAGGATGAAAAACTGCGGGGTCCCCAGCGCGGCAGCCGCGCTGGGGTGCTGTTGGCTTCAAACGTGGACCTGGCCGAGGTGCGGCTGGTAAAAGGACTTGCTGTCTAGCCACTTGCAATAGAGTAGGATCGGATGAAACGAGTAACGGGAATCGGCGGCATCTTCTTCAAGGTACCAGATCCGGACAAGCTACGATCGTGGTATCGCGACCATCTGGGAATTGAGTCAGAAGCGCCGGGAGGCTGCGCCTTCGAATGGCGCGAGGCTGACCAGCCGGAGCAGACCGGGCAGACGGTCTGGTCGGTGTTTCCGAATGACACGAAATACTTCGATCCAAGTAGTGCGCCATTCATGATCAATTATCGCGTTGAGAATCTCGACTTGCTTCTGGCTCAGCTCAGAAGCGAGGGCGTGGAGGTTGACGAAAAAATAGAAGAGTATGAATACGGAAGATTCGCGTGGTTGATGGATCCCGAAGGAAACAAAATCGAGTTGTGGGAGCCAGCAAAGCCCAAACAGTAACTCCGGACAGTTATTTTGTCGGGCCGGTCACTGTTTACCGTTTACATCAGTCTTGATCAAATGATCTAACAGGCTTTCATTTCGGCGGGTCCATCAAGTACTGACAAAAGTGGTAGGCTTGACGGAAGATTGAATTGAGCCCGGACCTCAGGCAACACCGCGGTGCCCACCCAACTGACAAGTTTCTGTTCAGTGAGGACCAACTTCCCGTCCTTCGCGAGGCTGTATCGGAACTGTCGTGGCTGCTGACCAAACGGTACACATTGGCTTCCTCGCTGAAGCTCGTAGGAGATCGTCATAGTCTTAGCGCACGCCAGCGCCAGGCCGTCGCGCGCGCCGCTTGTTCTGACGAAAGTCTGGACCGCCGCAGGCAACATTGCGTTGCACTTGAAGAAATCAAGAACGAAAAGGTGATCGTCGATGGCTTCAATTTGATCATCACCGTCGAAGCCGCGCTCAGTGGCGCCATGTTGCTCGTTTGCCGTGACAACTGCATACGCGATCTAGCAAGTGTTCATGGTTCCTACCGGTCGGTGCAGGAGACTGAAAGCGCAATCGGTCTGATCGGTGAAGTGCTCGAGAAATTTAAGCCGGCATCGGCTGCGTGGCTTCTGGATCGTCCAATATCAAACAGCGGTCGGCTGGCCCGAAAGATTCTTGACATTGCTGCCGAGCACAACTGGCCGTGGACCGTTGACGTGATGTTCAATCCCGACGCCACGATTATCTCTTCTCGGAGTATCGCAATTACGTCCGACAGTTCAATCCTCGACCAAGTATGGAGATGGGTGAATCTTAAATCCTATCTGGTAGAGCATCATCTCCCTGAGTCGTCGATGCTGGATCTGAGTAAGTGCTGAAGTCAGTACCGCGCTCGCGGCAGCCGCCGCGCAAGCCGTTAGGCGCTAATCAATGTTGAGGGTAGATGTTGGGGATAGAGCTATGGAACTCGCGGTCACAAAGCTCGCTATTGTTTGCTTCTTCATAACCGGCGTATCTCACATCATTCAACCTCGGGTGTGGGCACAATTCTTTATCGATATGCGCGGAAAGGGGGCTGTTGGCAGTTTCCTTAATGCGTTTCTTCATTTTCCGCTGGGTGTTCTAATCGTATCTTTCCATAATGTGTGGCATGGCCTACCGATTGTGCTTACGTTAATCGGGTGGGGCCTGGTGCTGAAAAGTTTTATCTACTTTGTTTTCCCTAAGCATGGGACCAGAATGTTGGCGCGTGTCTCAATGGAAAGATCCCGGGAGTTCATTGTCGCTGGCGTTCTTTCGCTCGGGATCAGTGGTTTACTTATGTTTTCATTGCTAAACAGGTAGGCTGAGACATCTTCTACAAATTAGTCGTCGAAGCAGGAGGAGACCATGCATCGAGAGGACCAGTTCATTCCCCATTTGATCGTCAGCAACGGACTCGCCGCACTCGACTTTTACAAAAGAGCCTTCGGCGCCGATCAGGGACACACAATGATGACGCCTGAAGGCAAGAAGCTCTTGCACGGCGAGTTGACTTTGGATGGGCACAAGTTTTTCGTCAGCGACGAGTTCCCGGAGAGCGAGGGCGGAACGTGCAAGTCACCGCACACGCTTGGCGGAACGGGCGTGCGCATCACGCTGCAAGTTGACGATGCCGACCGGATTGTCGAGCGTGCGGTGGCGGCGGGCGCGCGGGTACTGATGCCCGTCGAGGACATGTTCTGGGGGGCGCGTTACGGAAAGATCGTCGATCCCTTCGGCCACGAGTGGGGCATCAACCAACAGGTGCAGGAGCAGAGTCCCGATGAGACCCAGACCGCGGCCGACGAGTTCTTCGCGAAGCGGCAATAGGCAGACTGCTCGATTCAGGCAGGCGCTCAACTGCAGCAACCGAGAACACGAAAACCGATCAAATGTGGCGACGACTCCCGGAGCTGTTCGGTCGATTACCCAAAGCTAAACTCGAGATACTGCCGGTCGAAGCTTTTCGCGAGAAGCAGGCTTCCACGTCCTACAAATCAGGGCACGCCTGATGGTTCGCGTCCCGGCCACGTCTTCGTCAACACCTATGACTCACCCCATTCACTGCACTCACGTCCGCCCGCTGATGTTGAGCATTAGTCGACATACCTATTTATTCAGGAGGTAGCCAATGAAGGCAGGTGTTTCTACTAAGAGACAAGCTCCGTTT
>JBGPNE010000329.1:0-4411 GCA_041487335.1 Pyrinomonadaceae bacterium | reverse complement strand
GTTGTCCGCAAAGGTGTGACGCTGGTGGAAGAACATTCGCTGGTTTGGGCGCCGTGAACGTCACGGTCAAATCTGCCTTGACAGCTTCACCGATGGGTTCAGCTAAATCGGCGTTGAGTCCTGAAGGAATGTCGATGGAAACGATCAGCGGTCGCCCTCCGACTGATTGATCGCGCGCCTGTCTCATCTTCGCAAGGTGTCGAATCACCTGGAAATAAACTCCTTCCAGTGGCCGCGTCAGGCCAGTGCCAAAAAGGGCATCAACAATAATGTCGTAAGTCGTGCCTGGCTGGGCAATCTTCTCCCATGCAGATATTCCATCGCACTCGGAGAAGCTTAGCGGTGAGGGAAGGTCACTCGATGCGGCTTTGACGCTCCCCAGCCGACGGACTATTTCGAAATTGGTTCGTGCGTCGCCCCTGGCATTATCCACCCGTCCGAAGAGAACCACGTCTGCCTGAACCCCAAGGCGCGAGAAAGCCCGGGCGAGGGCTGCTCCGTCGCCACCATTATTTCCCGGTCCACACAGAATTCGTGCTTTCTTGCCGGCGAGTTGACCGGAAAAATGTGAGGCAATCGACTGCAGACAAGCGTTGGCGGCAGCTTCCATCAGGAACAGGGAGGGAGTTTCGTAAGCTTCGATGGTCAAGCGGTCAATTTGCCGCATCTGCTCTGCTGAGACAACGGGTTGCACGTTTGGATGATAAGGAGAGGAGCCTCTCAGGGTCAATGAAAATGCTGGCTATCAGAATGTGTGATGAAGCGCTGGCCGGTCGTGATGGCGGACAAAAGCCGTCAACGAAAAATGGCGGCCAACTGCCGCCCTCGCCCTCTGCCGCTGCGCTTCCATCCGTTTTTCCAGGATACTTGAGGTAAAGGCTTAATGGGTCGGGTCCTCCAGAAAACGCTAAAAGAAAAGCCGGAGCAGGGCCCTGAAGACTCAATTCGGGAATGCCGACCGAGCTTATGGCTTAGCAGCCCCCGGCATTCGAACCACTTTCCTGATTACGCCGCGCGCCTCCGGAATTCCGAAGGCGAAGGTCACCGCAAAATAAGCGATTCCGTAAGCCCCGAGAACGATTATGGCTACTGGAACGGGAGCGCGTGAGCCGAGCAGCAGTTTTAAACCCCACCCAATACCTGCGCCTAAAATCGCCCCGAACCAAAGTTTTGCCACGAAGGGAAGATCTAGACCGGTGCGGCCAATCCGCCGATTCAGCGTTCTGCGAAGGAGCGCAAACTCGATCCAGCCAGCGATCCCCGCTGAAGCAGTGAGTCCCGCAACTCCCCACTTCGGATCGATGCCTAGCGCCGGCGGAAGCGGAATTGCACAGAGGTAGCCGAGAACGGTGGTGAGTGCCACGCGCAGGATAGCGTAACGCAGTGGCGTTCGCGTATCGTGAAGGGCGTAATAGGTTGACGAGTAGAGTCGACCCAGAGTTGATGCGAGCAGACCGACAGTAGAACCTGCGAGAATGCCCCAAACATAAATTGCGGCGTCATGTTTGAACTGACCGGTTTGATAAAGCACAGCCGCAATGACGTCACCAAGCGCGAGGAAAGCCATTGAGGAGGGGACAATGAAGAAAGCGATGCGCCTAAGTCCGTTGTTGAGCCGATGCCTTAGCACTTCAGCCACCTGCTCCGTGCTACCAATCGCTCTTGACATGGTTGGCAGTTCGGCCGCAGAGACGGACATTCCAAAAAGACTAACTGGAAGCGTGTAGAGGCTCTGCGCGTAGTTCAGCGCTACTACCGCTCCCACTGGCAGTAAGCTTGCGAGCGCCGAATCGACAAACGCGCTGATCTGAACGACGCCACGACTTACAAACACGGGAAAGAAGTTGCGCAGGACTGCCCTTACGTTTGCACTGACGAGGTCGAGTACTGGCCGCAGCCGATGGACCAGGCGCAGTACGGTGGGGAGCTGAACACCAAATTGAAGGGCGCTGCCGATGACCGAGCCCCATGCCGTAACCTCAGCCAGCGGGAATTGGCCCACCCGTCCGCCAAACATCAATAGTGAGATGATAATAGCAAGATTCCAAACGACCGGTGCTGTATAAGAAAGAAAAAAGCGGTGGTGACTGTTAAGAATGCCCAGGCACCAGGCAGAGAGCACTAGCAAACCGGCTCCCGGAAATAGAATTCTGGCAAGCCGGATTGCCAGCTCACGAGTATCACCCTTGAAACCCCAGGCAATGACATCAATGAAGTAGGGCGTAGCAAGAACTCCGACGAGTACAATCAGTGCGGTCACGAGAGCTAGAAGTGAGAGTACAGCGCTCGCCACCTGAGATGCTTCTTCCTCGTCGTCTTGTGCCAGGAGCTTTGCATAGACCGGAATGAAGGATGCCGAAAGAGCGCCTTCTCCAAATACGTTCTGGAGAAAATTAGGAATTCTAAAGGCAGCTGTAAAGGCATCGCCGGCGGCCGAGGTGCCAAAGTAGTGCGCAAACACGCGCTGCCGGACGAGGCCGGCGATGCGGCTAATCAGTATTCCGGCGCCAACGAAGAACGCGCCTCGACCAGTACCTATCTCCTTGCGCGCGGATGGCGCTTCAGCGGGAAACTCGCCGGTCGCCTCACCCACCTGCGGGAATGATTCGCCGGCAATCACCCCGGCGTCAGGTCGGAATAACGCGCCCTCAGCCTCAACCTGCTCTTGGGTATCGCATCGCTTTGGAATGGTCGTGTCGTTTTGGCTTTGCCCGTCTGGCTCTGGTGCTGGGCTCAGGCTGCTTGGGTCGGCGTTTTGGGGATCACTCATCGAATAATTAAAGGTCGTAGTCCTTCAACTTCGCTAGCAACGTCTTATAGCTCACTCCTAACGCTTCGGCAGTGCGCGACTTGTTGCCTTCATTCGCAATCAGGGCCTCTGCGATCTTCCGGGGCTCTACAAATCGCAATGCCCTGTTTGCCGCATCTGAGAGTGATCCCGAAAGATCTAGTCCATTCAGGGTTTCCGGACTTGCTGAAGCCACGGCCGCTAATCCAAGATCCTTTGGCTCCAGCACCATCGAGTCTGAAAGAATGCACGCGCGTTCGATTGCGTTTTCGAGTTCACGAACATTGCCGGGCCAATTGTGGGCGCGAATCGCCGCCAGAGATGCTTCGCTCAGAGAGGCTTCACGGCCACGCAACTCTTTGGGAATCTGAGCTGCAAAGTGCTTTGCGAGGAGGATGATGTCGTCGTCCCGTTTGCGCAGCGGAGGAATCTCGATAGGAAACACAGCCAGCCGGAAGAATAGATCGCGCCGAAATTCCCCATTCTCAACAGCCAACTTTAAATCCTTATTCGTGGCCGCAACAATACGCACATCAACGGGGACCGGCGCTCGCCCGCCTATTCGATCGACTACTTTCTCCTCAATCACCCGAAGAAGTTTACCTTGAACGGCCAGTGGGAGCTCGCCAATCTCGTCTAGGAAGACAGTACCGTTTGAAGCCAGCTCAAACTTTCCCTGCCGCCGATCACTAGCGCCGGTGAAGGCCCCGCGCTCGTGGCCGAACAACTCATTTTCGATGAGTGTTTCCGGGATGGCAGCACAATTAATTGCTACGAAAGCCTTGTCGCGCCGGTTCGATAGGTGATGAACAGCGCGCGCGAACAGCTCCTTACCAGTCCCTGACTCGCCCAGAAGCAGCACGGTAGCCTCAGTTTGGGCGACGCGTTGTGTCTCGCCAACCGCGCTCTTGATCGCCTCTGACTCACCAATGATCCGCGGAAAGCCATACCGGCGAGACCATTCTTCCCGCAGCAGAATGTTTTCTGTTCTGAGTCTTGCCTGTTCGAGAGCCCGTTCGACCAGCAAGAGAAGGTGGTTTGAGTCGACGGGTTTTTGCAAAAAATCGTGTGCCCCGTCCTTCATTGCCTGGACCGCTTCGTCAATGGATCCGAAACCAGTCATCATGATGACGGGAACATCACCGTCGGCAGCGCGGGCAGCTCGTAAGACGTCTATCCCGGAACCGTTCGGCATGCGTAGATCCGTGAGCACAAGCTGGTGGGGAGCGCGCGCGATTTCGCTAAGAGCTAAGCGCGCGTCCGCGGCTTCGGTGACGGTGTAGCCCGCGTTTTCGAGAGTGAGGCGCAACACCCGGCGTAAACTCTCTTTATCTTCGACCAGAAGGATATCAGGCATATAAAAGCAGCGAATGCCGGCACACTATTTCGGGCAGAGAAAAACTCGTCGCTCAGCCCTCCGCTACCGCCACCGCCCGCATCATTCATCGTTAATTGCTTATGTGTCAAGCGCGTCTTCTTGTTGATACCGCAGCCTTGATTCACTGGCTAATGATGTGATTCGCCGTTTTAGCAACACTCAATGCAGAATTGTATGCTCAACTACAGAACAGGAAGCTGTAGCGACCTGGCCGATTGAACAGACACAAATTGGAGACTTGAATT
>JBGPNE010000328.1:0-4413 GCA_041487335.1 Pyrinomonadaceae bacterium | reverse complement strand
GGCGACTTTTTTACTCCAGCGACAGGTTTGCTTCTAGTTCTAATGGTCGGGGGCTTCGGAGGACTGCCACTCTCCCTTGGCGCAATGCGCCCGCTGCGAGTCAGCGCGATACGTTTCTCACTGCTTGATCCCTGATCTACCGCAACTTTGATTGCCCGATAAGAGCCGTCACGAGCCTTATTGGTGGGGTTGTAGGCGACTACATACTGAGTGCGAAGATCACGCACAATCTCATTGGCAATTTGTGGCAGTTCAGAGATTGACTGCGGAAAGAAAGCGCGGCCGCCAGTCTCGGAAGCCAGTCTGTTGAGTAGACTTACGGCTTTATCATGCGGACCCTTTCGAATCAAACCATTCTCCTTGTCGAGTTCGTTGACAAAACCGATCACGTAGATCTGGACGTCCTCCTCTCTCAAACTTGCGAAGAGCTGTTCCTGTTTATAGGTACTTGCTCGGTCTTCGCCGTCTGTGACGAGTATCAGAGCCCTTCTGCGCCGATCCGTATCATCACCTTTCTTGTACTCTGCGGCATGTTCAGCCGCGAGATACACTGCGTCGATTACTGCGGTCTGCCCTCCCTCGACAAACATTTCGTCTAGCGAATCCGTCAGCAGATCTTTATTAGAAGTGAAGTCTTGCTTCAGTTCAATTTTCTCGGAGTCAATAAATCGGATCAGGAAGGTTTCGTCTGCCGGCCTGTTGCTGTTGATTATTGTCTTGGCAGCCTCGATCACTTTATCTATCTGGCCGCGAAGCGATCCGGAGTTATCAACAGCCACTCCATAGCTGACAGGCACTTCCTCCCGCGAGAACCACTCGATGGGTTGTCGCACGCCGTCCTCAAACACATGAAAATCATCCTGCCTTATATTTCCGATGGGGCGGTTGTTGCGATCGATGACGCGGACGTTAAGCGTCACCAGCTCGGTGTTTACCCTGACAATCTCACCCTCGCCAAATTCTTCGGGAGGCGTTGGTGTTGGTTTCGGTCTTAGTACCGGCGGCGGCGGCGGCTCGCCCAGTTGGGGAGCAATCCTGTCAACCGGTGTGGCTTGTGGCGTCGGGGTAGGGGTAGCTGTTGGCGGACTGAGAGGTGTCTGGGTACTAGTTGGAGCTACTGGAGTAGCTGTTGGTCCCGGAGAAGCTTGTTCGCTACGCCTTGGCCGCGACTCCTGAGTCTGGGCAGCGGTGTGAACAATTGGTGCGAAACCTGGGTCGACAAAAAAGACGACAGCTACTGCAAGCATAACGAGGAGAAAAAAGCCTCGCCCTCCAGAGCTCTTCAGACGACCTTTAAGACCACTCATCACTAAATTAGTCCTCATCAAAATAAAACCCTTAATAGATACAGATGCCTAGCCGCTGGTCTTCGTTTGTTCAACTCTCGCAACTGAGCGTGCGAAACGCCCCGCCAACCCCTTTCGCAGATCTGGGGGCGGAGCGCTGAAAGTTACCGCTCGCCATTTTCGCTGCAGCTGGAGCAAACAGCATCGCGACCAACTGCGTCCACTGCCGACACGCTAAAAAGATGCTTCGGGAGACTCTGTGCGTTGCCGAACCGACTGAAAACCGAAAGCGTTATCGCGCCCCCGGGATTGCGTAATAACCCTCCTTGGAGCGCACAAACAGACGCGGCAGGCCACGCGGGGGAGTAACTTTGACCTTAACCTTATGCCACCTGCTATCATTGGTAAAGTTGGTTGGCTTATAGCCGATTGAGTACTGGTGGCGGAGTTCCAGCGCGATCTGCTCAAAGATGTCGTCCATTTCCGCGGAACCGCGGGGGAAGAATGCTTTACCTCCTGAAACGTTTGCCAATTCATCCAGAATTCCCTGGCCCTCCATGCCGAGTGAGCTGCCGGCGTCGTTGCCGCTGAGAATTCCGATCGCATACAGCACCACATCCGACTCTTTCAACAGACGCCTAACTTCATTAAAGGTATACCGGGAATTGTTATCCTGGCCATCACTAATCAAAAGCAGCGCCCGCTTGGGATGCGCCCCGCGCTGAACCTTCTCAACACCCAGATAGCAGGCGTCGTAAAGAGCGGTGTTGTTTCGTGTCTGAACAAATGTGAGCTTGTCGAGAACCGCATTTCCGTCGCGAGTTTTATCGAGGAGTAACTGCGCCCGTGAGTTGAAAGCGATCAAAAAATATTCGTCCGAGTTATGGCTCGTCTGGATAAAATTGGACAGAGCGTCTCGGGCCCGTTTGATTTTATCGCCACTCATCGAACCTGATACATCGAAGATAACTCCGACCGACACCGGCGCGTCGTCGTCGCTGAAAAACGTAATGTCTTGAGGCTTTTTGTCATCGAGCACCGCGAAGGCATTCTTGCTCAAGCCTGAAACGTACCGACCATATGTGTCGGTCACTGTAACCGTCAGCGTGATGAGATCCGTGTTGACGATAACCGGTCCGTCAAGTTCTGTGCCGAGCTTTTGCTGCTGAACATTATCAGATCTTGACGCTCGCGATGTATCAGAAGGCGGTGAGGCGTTTGTAGGTTTGGGTTTTTCCTGAGCGACACAATTGCCTACTGAAGCGGCTATGACAAAAACTAAGACCAAGCATGAGTTGAGCGCGATTCCAGGAGCGTGTTTAGTGGGTAAGTGCATATGACCCCCGCTTCTCTCGCAAGCATTCACTTGTGGAACAGGCTTAGAAGGCTGCCAACACAGATGCTAGAGAGAGGACGAGTGATGCCCGAGAGTCTTAAAACTTTTATAGATCTAACCCGGAATGGCTTGCGGGGAGACGGTCGCGCGCAATCCAGTCTGTGTCGACCGGAGTCATTGTAGGACAGGCTTCCGGGCGGCGCAAGAACTAAAGATCGGCACGCCCGTGGGGTTTGTGCGTTCGCTCGGATCTCGGCGGGAAATTCTAGGCTGCCACACCCTCAACAATGCTGACTGGCAGGTCGATCGGTACTGCTCACGTCAACTTAAAGCCATGCTTCAAAGAGATTGCGAAACTCATCATCCCCGGCGCTCTTCCCTCAGGTTCAGCACTGGCATCCCACCACCCCAGCCGGGCTGCCCGGCTGGGGAACCCGGATGAAAAATCATGACGCGACATAATGGTTTCGTTAGTTTTCTCCTTAAATGTTCGAATTTTGTCTGCAAATATTCGAATCGGGCCTGCATTAACTCTTTTGCTAAATAGTGTGCTGCATTTTGCGTCAGAACAGTCTTCTCCGTTGCGCGGTCGGGCTTTCAGTAGCACAGGCTTTTGCCTGAGCGCTAAGAGCACTTAGACTTTGGTTGTGCTACTCGTGCAACTTCCAACCTTAGAAGGCGTGTACCCAAAGTGGGCGACTGGAAGGTCAGGGCGTCACGGAGCGCATGTTATACTTCGAGCCGGATTGAATTGCGGATTCTGAAACGATGGCTGAGTTTATTTGTCGATTGGGGACCCCCGCGGGCGAGATTGTGACGCGAACGGTCGAAGCGCCAGGCTTGATTGAGGCACGTGCGCGACTGGAGCGAGAAGGCTTCAGGGTTTTCAACGTCACTCCTCCGAAGACCAGTGGTGTCACCGTTCTCACGCGATTGGGCAGCGCTGGCGCCCATCCGCGAGTAAAGGCAAACGATTTTCTTCTGTTCAACCAGCAGCTAGCTGCTTTGGTTCGCGCCGGTATTCCAATTCTGCAAGCCATCTCAATGCTGGGCAAACGCGCGGCTTCTGCGCGACTAAGAGCCGTGCTCGGTGATGTTGAAGAACAGATCCGGGGCGGCGCCGCATTGTCAGAAGCATTTGCTTCCCAAGGGAGCATCTTCCCAAGGATTTACACCGCATCAATATTAGCAGGCGAGCGTTCTGGGGCGCTGGATGAAGTTCTGAATCGTTACGTTACCTACATGAGACGCAATGTTGCGCTGCGCCGGAAGATTCGCGGCGCCCTCGCGTATCCTCTGTTTCTCCTTTTCGCTTCAGCTTGCATGGTCACGTTTCTGACCGTTTATGTTGTCCCCAGAATGTCCGACCTGTTTTCCGGCTTTGGTAATGAGCTTCCGACGGTTACGCAGATCGTCGTGGGACTGTCGCGATGGCTTTCTTCAAATGTGATCTGGTTTGGGCCACTGGTCATCGGCGGCGCCGTGTTGCTTTTTCTCTGGTCGCGCACGCAGCGGGGCCGCCTGAAGCTGGACGCTTCGGTTCTGAAGATACCGCTCGCCGGCAGTCTCGTTATTCAATTATCAGTTGCTCAGGCTACTCGCTCGCTTGCCACACTGCTTGCCGGCGGTATCACGCTGGTTGAGTCGTGGGAAATTGCCGCTGAATCGATAACAAACCGAGAGCTACGCCGCCGCAGTTCAGACATCCTGCCAATGATTCGCGAGGGTCGTTCTTTCACAGAAAGTCTTGAGTTAGCGGGCTGGGTTCCCGCACTGGGCATAGACATGATC
>JBGPNE010000327.1:0-4419 GCA_041487335.1 Pyrinomonadaceae bacterium | reverse complement strand
CACCTTCAGCACCTGTTACTCAAAACCCCACCGCCACGTCACACTGTAGACTCTCGCCAATTCCTCTAGATTTGTTCGCAGCGTTGACCAGTCGTTCTGAGCTTTGCTTGTCAGGCGGTAACGGCGCATGAAGTCGTCGATTCGTGCTGCGCGGTCAAGCACCGACTGCACGTCAGCTCCAGTTGATTTGTGAGCGTCGAGGTGATCGTGCAGACGCTTTGTCTCGCTATAAAAGTCTTTAACGAAGGCATTGATATCATCCTCTCGTCGGCTGCCATTGAAGCGACTCTTGTCCAGCGCCGAGTCCAAACTGGAACGAAACCTATCCGACTCATTCTCGATGCGGTGGATGATCTGCTCAACCTCTTTATCACTCAGCCGGTAGGGTATATCGGAATCAAGCGGACCGCTTGCTGAATCGCGTCCCCAACGCCACGTCACGTTATAGGCTTGCGCCAATTCATCCAGGTTTGCTCTCAAGGCTGACCAGTCACTTTGTGCCCGCGCCGTGAGCGGGCGACGACTCATGAAAACGTCAATCCGCGCCGCGCGATCAAGCACTGTCTCTACATCCGGGGCAGTCGACTTGTGATGATCGAAGTTGTCATGCAGACGAGAAGTTTGTTTAGAAAACTCTTTGACATAATCATTGATGTCGTCTTCTCGTCTGGTCTTGTCGAAACGACTCCTGTTGAGCGCGTCATGCAGACTCTTACGGAAGCTGTCGGCCTGCTTTTCGACCCGGTGAATGATTTTTTCGACCTCCTTATCGTTTAGTCGATAAGGCTGACCGAGCACTTGGCCCAGAGCTTCCGGACAGACTGCCATCAAAACCAACACCAGGCTAAATGTAAACAAAACTATTTTTCTTCGCATAGTGTTGCTATTTTATCACTCGTCGCATGTTACCGTCATCTGTTTTTATCTTTCACATCACATATGATTTCTCACTACCTGTCACCTGAGACGTGTCACGCGCTGACAGGGTTCCTCCGTACAGCTATTTTCTCTCGCATTGTCATTTTCGTTAACCTGCAAATCCTTGTGTATACTGTTTGTCGATCCCCGCTAGTAGCACTTCCATTGCGTTTAGGAGTATTCACCGAATGAAGCTGCTTATAGTCTTGTTGCTCGTGATCTGTGTCCCAATCCTGGCGCTGGCTCAACAGAAGTCGCGCAAGATCTTTCCATCCAACTACTCGATAGACGATCTTCCCAACGGTCTGCGACTGATAACTGTGCCGACGGATTATCCGAATCTTGTTGCGCTTTACATCGTTGTCTCCACCGGTTCGCGCAACGAGATTGAGCCTGGCAAAAGCGGATACGCGCATCTCTTCGAGCACCTGATGTTTCTGGGCAGTGAGCATTACACCGGACAGGAACGCGACGATATTATGAAACTCGCGGGGGCAGACACAAACGCCTACACCTCCGACGATCGCACGGTTTATCGCGAGGTCTTCTCGAAGGACGATCTGGGCAAAATCCTGGAACTGGAAGCGGATCGGTTTCAACGTCTGAAGTACTCCGCCGACGCCTACAAGACGGAGACGCGCGCAGTGCTCGGCGAGTTCAACAAAAACTCGGCCGATCCTACAGAAAAGCTCTTCGAAGTGCTGCGAGCGAGCGCCTACAAGCGGCACACCTACACACACACGACGATGGGCTTCATCGAGGATATCGAGGATATGCCGAATCAGTTTGATTACAGTTGGGAATTTTATAGACGCTACTACCGGCCTGAATACACAACAATTGCTGTGGCCGGTGACGCTCAGCATGAGCAAGTGCTTGAAATGGTCAAGAAGTATTTTGGCGACTGGAAG
The DNA here is from genome assembly GCA_041487335.1 of Pyrinomonadaceae bacterium. Classification (GTDB taxonomy): domain Bacteria; phylum Acidobacteriota; class Blastocatellia; order Pyrinomonadales; family Pyrinomonadaceae; genus PSRF01. The sequence goes on along the minus strand of JBGPNE010000327.1, from coordinate 2,590 downwards.
CGGGGAGATTACGTCCCTCAGATCCCGTTAGAGCCGCAGCAAACAGAATCGCGCGAAGCTCACGTTGACTGGCCCTCGCAGACGCTTCCCTATCTAGTGGTCGCCTTTCGCGGCCCTGCTTATTCTGACGCTACAAAAGACAAACCGGCGCTTGATCTCCTGGCGCCTATCGCTTTCGGGGAAAACTCAGATCTTTATCAACGCCTTGTGCTGAAGGAACAGAAGGTCGATCAACTCTCGGTCTCTTTCGAAGATCGCAGGGACCCGGAACTTTTTGCCATTTTTGCTCGCGTAAAAGACCTGAAGGATGTTGACTATGTACGCAACCAGATTCTCTCTACCTTCAAGCGCTACACAACCGAGCCAATCCCACAGCCGAAGCTGGACGAAACCCGGTCGCGATTGCGCTACGGCTTCGCACTCTCCCTGAACAGTTCCGAAGCAATCGCGGCTGCTCTCGCGTCTTATGTAGGTCTGCGCCGCACCGCCGAAACAATCGACAAACTTTACGCGCTCTATGACACGATCACTCCCGGGGATATTCGCGACGTTGCCTCGCGTTATTTCGTGGACAAGAACCGAACGATTGTCACTCTCTCCACGAAAGAGAGCAGAAAGGGGGACGACTAACCATGCTACACAGACCTATTGCCGTCCTCTTGCTGGTTTCGTTTGTATTTGCCACGCCGGCATTAGCTCAAAGACGGAGACCTATGGGGACTACCGCGATCAAGAACGTTCTCTTGCCAAACAAATCGCCGCTGGTGACCTTCCGCATCTTGTTCATGACGGGATCGGCCTTCGATCCGCCTGGCAAGGAAGGGGTCGCTTCCCTAACCGCAGCAATGCTCGCGCAAGGCGGCACACGAAGGCTTTCCTACGAGCAGATAGTGAACCAGATGTATCCACTAGCCACCTCCTTCGACTGGCAAGTCGACAAAGAGATGACCGTCTTCACCGGCACCACCCACATCGACAATCTCGAAAAGTATTATTCGTCAATTAGTGAGATGTTGCTCGACCCTGGCTTTCGTGACGACGACTTTACCCGTCTGCGAACCGATGCGATCAATTATCTGAAGGTTTCCCTGCGCGACGGCAACGACGAAGAGTTGGGGAAGGAAGTACTCTACAACATGATCTATTCCGAACAGCATCCGTACGGGCATCAGAATAGAGGCGATATTAGTTCGCTAGAATCACTAGCGGTTGACGATGTCCGCGAGTTTTACCGAGAGAACTACACTCAGGCCAATCTCGTCATTGGACTCGCCGGGGGCTATCCGGCTGCGTTTGCAGAGAGAGCTGCAGTTGAGTTTCGCAAGCTTCCAACGGGTACGACCATAGCTAAAAGGTTTATTCCACCCAGGCTCGATCCGGGTATCACGATTGACATCGTAGAGCGGGAGACTCGCTCGACGGCAATCTCCCTCGGCTTTCCGATCTCAGTTACACGCGCTCAGAAAGATTGGCCGGCACTGGCCCTGGTGGCGTCATATTTCGGTCAGCACCGCTCCAGTAATAGTCATCTTTATCAGCGTTTGCGCGAAGCTCGCGGTTTGAACTATGGCGACTATGCATACATCGAATACTTTCCGCGCGGGATGTTTCAGTTTGCGCCTGATCCAAATCTCGGCCGTCAACAACAGATCTTTCAAATATGGATCCGGCCGGTTGAGCCTACGAATGGACACTTCACGTTACGCGCAACGCTTTATGAATATGACAAGCTGGTGCGAGAGGGAATATCGAAAGAGGCATTTGAAGCCACGCGGACCTTTCTGAGCAAGTATGTAAACGTGCTGACCAAGACGCAGGATGCGCAACTCGGTTATGCGCTTGACAGCCGCTACTACCAGACACCGGAATTCACCTCGTACATGCGCGACTCGCTCGCGAAGCTAACATTGGAGGATGTGAACCGGGCAATTCAGCGGTATCTGAAATCAGGTGTGGTGCGGATTGCGATCATTACCAGGGACGCGGCGGGTCTGCGTGATGCGATCATCAGTAATCGTCCCTCCCCTATAAATTACAACTCTCCTAAGCCGCAGGCGATTTTGGACGAAGACAAGGTAATCGAAGTCCACAAGATCAATGTGAAGCCAGCTAACGTGGTGATTGTGGCGGTCAAGAAGGTGTTTGAGTAGAGGTTTGCGGTGTTACGGCTGCGTAACAAGGCCGCAGTGTATGAAACCTCAAGAACTCTTCCTCAACGTCAGGTCCGCCACTCATTAGTCTTGATTGAGTGTCTTGAGCTCGGCGAGAAAAGCCTTGCAGCATGCAGGCTCGGTAAAGACTGGGAACCTGTTGATGCAGTTGCCGGTGACATAGTGGAGTGCGCCAGGGAGGTTGAGGTTAGACCATTTGCGGGCCATGTGAGGAAGCTCCTTTGCTGGTGAGGGTCTACTTGAGTTGTTGCTTTGGATTTTGATCTGGAGCAAGGGCGCGCTGTGCTTTGCCCCCCTTCCCAACCTGAGAGGTTACTACAGTTGTGTTATGCGTGACAGAGTTGAGTGGCTATGCGGCTTGAGCGGGGGCGCGCTCCGCTTTGCCCCCTTCCTGACCTGCAAATTACCGTAGGCCCTTT
>JBGPNE010000326.1:0-4427 GCA_041487335.1 Pyrinomonadaceae bacterium | reverse complement strand
TCCCGATCCCGGCGGCCCTCATGGCGACGATCTCGCTGTCGCTGCCCATGCGCGCAAAGCCGATAATGATTCCAGCAAGCACGGCCATTGGTAGAGTGAAGATCAGCACATTTGGAATCAGCGCGATTTCGATCTGACCAAACAAGGAGATCGGAATCTGCGTGTACAAAGCGAGTTCGGCAAACCGTTCGGACTGTTGAGCGAAAAGAATGGCGGTGAGAAGCGTTGCGGAAAGAATCACGTAGGGCACGGCCGCCCCCATTACGTATTTCGCTATTAGTTTCCTTCCGAAAATCATCAGCCTGTTTCAAGCTAAACTCTGTGGCCTTACTGCTAAATTCGCAACGACTGAAATGTGGGTTGAACTCTCGGCTGTCTTTCAAGCGCGCGTCCAATCAGTCGATGGGTCAACTCAGCAATTTCGCGCCGCGTTCCCGCGGACACACGCCGCGATTTCAACGCGAAAACCTTAGGGCCCATTTTCTGTGCGGCACAAAGCTCCAGATAGGCCCCTTCCGAAAGAACCTCACATCGTCCCGCAGCACATCTGCGGCAACGAAGTCCAAGCTCCGCGCTAATGAACACTGCATCCCCTTCCGCGAACAACCCATGACATTCCGCGCACCTGCGAAGGTCAGGCAGGAAACCTTCCAGCCGCAGGATCCAGATCTCGAAATATCTGAGAATCGATTGCAGCTCTTCGGGCCCGTGCGTGACAGCGTCCAGGCACGCCCTAAGCATTCTGAACAGCTTGTCGTTGGTTTGATGAGGCGGAGAGAATTCGACTACAAGGTCTCCCATGTAAGCGAGCGCTGCAAGCGTTTCGGGGTTTCGCGAAAGGTCGAAATGCGACTGCACAATATCCACCTGCCGCAAGGAGACTAGTTCCTGGTTCTCCTTCTGATAGTAGGTGACGTTCAGGAGCGTGAAGGGTTCGAGCGCGGCGCCGAATCTGTTCTTAATTCGTCTGGACCCGCGCGCTACTCCTCGAATCAATCCCGCGCTACGAGTCAAGCACACAACAATCTTATCCGCTTCTGCGAGATTGTAGGTTCGTAGGATCAGTGCTTCGGTCTCGACAAGCGCCATCAACCCTCAACTTCAAAAGGCCAATATTCTCTAGAAAGGAAGAAAGTAGAGTACCCAACTAAGTGCCAGGCCGATGATCATGAATTCGGCAAAGACTTTGAGACCATAGATCAGACGCTCTTTACTCGAGTCTCTCGCAACGGTGCCAAAGACTACCGACGCAATAAACGCGAATGCTGTCATGACTAAGAAATGTCTCAAGGCTTCCTCCCGGCAGCTATATCAAACGCATCCAGCATCGCAAGGTAGTTCAATAAGCCCGCCACCAGCAAGAATGTATTCCCATACTCAAAAGTCGCGCGCGCGGCGTGTTGTGCATCGTCGGCAAAGCCCACACCCAACGTCCAGCAAAAGAGATAAAGAGCGCCCGATCCAACATTCGCAATAGTCGGCGGAATCTGAAGCAAAGCAGCAAACCCTTGTTCCGGGCCCCCTACACTGAACAGATGTCCTCCCATTAGGATCCCGCTAAGGAAACAAGCCCAGACAGCGCCGCCTAATACGATCGCCCGTACCCATTTACCTTGCAGAATGTGTCCGGCCCCGGGAAAAAACCACGCCGCTGCACCCATCAGCCAGGCGCGAGCTGGCGCGCGTTTGTGAAACTCAGCTCTACCCTTCGCTTGTGATGTTGCCAAGACCTGGTCCTCCTCACTTGCCTCGTCGTTCGCGCTCAGAAAATTTCATCGACTCCTCCGCTCCTGCCGCTGGGTAACTCAGGTCTTACTTTAACCACGGGCCGTACTAGTTGATGTGATGCTTTAACCAAGAGACGACTGTTGTTAGAAATCAACTACGGCTAATGTTCATTTCCCGGCATTGAAAAGCCGGCGCCAATGAAAGTCCAAAACGTCACATCTAATTCTTGTCTGAACGCCATGCGGACATTCGTAAGAATTCAGCGATTCACCATTGGCGCAATGCCCTCTCCGACTGCCAATGCACCTTAGATTTCATGCCGGAACCTCCCGCTTCTCTTCTCAGGCCACGGACAACACGCCAACTCTCGATCGAAATTATTAACCGCGATCTGCCGACGCAACCGAAACTGTCTCAACCCTCACACTATACCTGAACCGTCGGCAATACGACCTCTCGCCATGCACATTAAAAGTAGATTCCCAGCTCTGGACCTCAGTAGAGCAGATAGCGTTCACGAATCTGTTTGAACTCGGCAAGCGCGGGCTGCCAACTTTCGTTCATGATCTCAGTCGCCTTCCCTTGCTCTATCGCTTCCCTGATCTTATTGGTGCCGGCGATGACGTCAAATGGATTGCGATCATAGATATACTCGTACGGCAGATCTTTCCAGCGAAAACATTCACGATACATATCGTAAGCTGTCTTCACCATGGCTACTCCAACGATCACCGGCTCAAACTCTTTCCTGTTCGTCACGTGGATTTGCACCCCACCGCAACTCACTCGTGCATGTTTCTGGAAAGTCGGCTGAAATACGCAGGCCCTGAAATAGACGCCCGGGAAGCCGATGCTATTAAGTTGGTGCGCGTAGTCCTCCGGAACCACGTACGGCGCGCCAACCAACTCAAAAGGCCGAGTCGTTCCCCTACCTTCGGATAATTGTGTGCCCTCGAAGTGCACAGCTCCGGGGAAAACTGTGGCCGTATCTACCGTCGGCATGTTTGGCGAAGGCATGACCCACGGCGCATCAGTTTCATCCATCCAATACTCTCTTGACCATCCGTCCATAGCAACAACTTCCAAGTCGCAGTTGATGCCGAAATGCTCATTGAACATTCGCGCCTGCTCGCCCACCGTCATCCCGTGGCGAGTTGGAAAGGTAAATTGTCCCACAAACGACTCGTATTCAGGCTCGAGCACATTACCTGAGACCCCGATTCCACCAATTGGATTCGGCCGATCACACACGATCACTCTTTTCCCAAATCGCCTGGCGGCACGCATACAATTAGCCATTGTGTAGACAAAGGTATAAATGCGACAGCCAACATCCTGCATGTCAAAGACCAAAACGTCGACATCCTGCAACATCTCTTCAGTCGGCTCGCGCGTTTCGCTGTAGAGCGAGAAGATCGGCGTGTTGGTCACTCGATCGACTGAGTGGCCGGTCTCGATCATGTTGTCCTGAACGTCACCGCGGATCCCATGCTGCGGTCCGAAGAGTGCCGTAAGCTTTATGTTCGCGTGCTGGTGGAGCAGATCAGCGGCATGTTGAAGTCCGTGATCCACCGAAGCCTGATTACAGATCAGACCAACTCGCGCGCCCTGCAAAAGGTCAATTCTATGATTGAGCAACTGCTCAAGTCCCAGGGTGACTGGCCGCTTCATCATTCGCTCAAGTGCTCGAGTAACATACTTAAAGTATCGCCTGAACTTTCCTTACCCACACAGCACCGATCCGCCGTTCACGTTTAGTATTTCGCCGGTGATGTGGCGAGCCCAATCACTACAAAGAAAAATGATCGGCCGCGCGATGTCGTCGGCACTTGCCACACGACCCAACGGAATTATTGCTTCGATACTCCTTCGCTCGCGCTCGTCCGAAAGCGACTCACTGCTCATCTCCGTATCTACCCAACCTGGGGCAACGGCGTTTACTGTAATGCCATGCGGAGCGAGTTCTGTCGACAGGGCCTTCGTCAGCGAGATCTGTCCTCCTTTTGACGCAGCATAGTTGGAATAGTTGGCCTCGCCCCGTTGACCCGCGGTTGAACTGACGATCACGATGCGCCCGTAGCCCCGTTGCTTCATGTGCGGGACGACGGCACGACAAAGCGTCCAGGTTCCTTTCAAGTTAGTATCGATCGTGCGATCCCAAATCTCTTCCGGCATGTTCTCAACCGGTGCGCCCTCCCAAATTCCGGCATTGCAGATAAGGATGTCGACGCGCTTGAAGTGAGCAATAGCTGCTGCAACAACCTTTTCAGCGTCCTTCAAATTCGACACATTACCCTGCACCGAGATCGCGTCAACTCCCATCTCGCGAGCCGAGCCAACTACTTCCTCCGCGGCGTCGCTGCGTCCAAGATAGTTCACAACGACGTGCACACCCTTCTCTGCCAATCGGCCAACCACCGCTCGCCCAATGCCTCTGGACGCGCCGGTGATAATGGCGACGCGCCCGGCTAACTGTAGATCATCTGCGTTCACTTCAGTTATCAGACGGAACAGATATCACGTCCTCGCGCTCACAGTTCTTTCGTTTGTCTTCTCCGCGTGTTGCTGTGCTTCCGTCACGAAGCGACTGAACAGAGCTCGTGAGAAGTCGTCATGTCGCCAACCGTACTCGGGGTGCCACTGTACGCCGACGACGAATCGATTGTGGCGATGGTCCTCCAAAGCCTCTACTAATCCAT
>JBGPNE010000325.1:0-4447 GCA_041487335.1 Pyrinomonadaceae bacterium | reverse complement strand
TTAGCACGCGACCAATCTGCCGCGTATCTCCCAGCCCGAGATAAGACCAGGTCTTGCCGGCATCAGTTGACTTGTATACTCCAGCGCCAAACGAAATGTCCGAACGCATGTCGGCCTCACCGGTGCCGACATAGATCACATTTGGATCGGACTGCGACACGGCCAGGGCGCCGATTGAAGCAGTTGGCTGGTCATCGAATATCGGCGTCCAAACTCGACCGGCATCCGTTGTCTTCCATATGCCGCCGGCAACGGCTCCGAAGTAAAAAGTATTAGGCTGTCCGTGCACACCGGAGACCGCCAACACCCGTCCGCCGCGAAATGGCCCAATCGAGCGCCACCTCATTGCTGAGTAGAGCTTTTCGGGAATGGCGGGAGATGTTGTTTGATTTTGAGCCCTTGAAGCTTCTGTTCGAAGAAAGACGGCCAGCAGGAAACAGATTACAACGCGAAGAGTCTTCAGCATTTCAATGATTCCTTTTGGGTCAGGTCTGATGTTAGCATTGCGCTCCGTTTCAGTCAGACTTTCTCTCCGCGGCTTTTCGGCAATCTTTACTTCTCTCAGGGTGAATGGGTCCCGTTTAAGCCAGAACCCGGGAGACGCCGAGTTTCCGAGAGACGCGCAAAGGTTTTCACTCGCCATATTCAAAGTGCCAAAGTAAAGGAGTCTGCCCTAATGTTCAAGACGTATCGTGCGTCCCCTCGACTGGTTATTCTCTGTTGCTGCTTCGCCTTTGGCCTTTCCTCGATCCCGACTCGGGGCCAACAAAGGCAGCCCTCCACCACGCAAGCAGCGGCTGCGAATGACTCTGATCCGCTGAAGGCGCTGCAATGGCGGTCCATCGGACCGTATCGCGGCGGTCGCGTGACGGCAGTCACCGGCGTGGCTTCACAGCCGATGGTCTTTTACTTTGGCGCCACAGGCGGCGGAGTTTGGAAAACGACTGACGGGGGCATCAACTGGGAACCGATCAGCGACGGCCCCATTTTTGGCACCGGTTCGGTTGGCGCTATGGGTCTCTCGGATTCTGATCCAAACACAATCTATGTTGGTATGGGCGAGTCGCCTGTGCGCGGAAACGTCTCGCATGGTGATGGCCTGTACAAGTCAATGGATGCAGGCAAAACGTGGAAGCGCGTCGGGCTGGAAGACACGCGGCAAACGGCACGCATCCGCGTGCATCCGCGCAACCCAGACATCGTTTACGTTGCCGCGCAGGGTCACATCTGGGGGCCCAATGAGCAACGGGGCATCTTTCGCTCCAGGGACGGTGGCAAGAACTGGGAAAAGATTCTCTATCGCAGCGACAAAGCCGGTGCCTGCGATCTGATCATGGATCCCACAAATCCAAACATCCTCTACGCAGGGTTCTGGGAAGTCTATCGGAAACCCTGGGCACTCGAGAGCGGCGGACCCGGCAGTGGCATCTTCAAATCGACCGACGGTGGTGACACCTGGACGGAGATTACCCGCAATCCAGGATTGCCGAAAGGCATGATCGGAATCGTAGGCCTTACAGTCTCTCCCGCTAATTCCGATCGCCTCTGGGCCATTGTCGAGGCCGAAGACGGCGGCGTGTTTCGCTCGGACAATGCCGGTAAAACATGGACGAAGGTGAACGAAGAACGCCGGCTGCGCCAGCGCGCCTGGTACTACTCCCGCATCTATGCTGATCCAAAGAACGCTGACACCGTCTACGTGCTGAACACGGGCTTCTACAAATCAAATGACGGCGGCAAAACATATTCCAGCATTTCCGTGCCGCATGGCGATAATCACGATCTCTGGATCGCGGCGGACGATCCGAATCGAATGATCAATGGCAACGATGGCGGCGCGAATGTCTCTTTCAACGGTGGCAAGAGCTGGACGGAGCAGGACCAGGCAACGGCGCAGTTCTATCGTGTGGCCCTCGACAACGATTTTCCCTATCACATCTATGGCGCGCAGCAAGACAACTCCACGGTGCGCATCGCCAGCCGCACTGCCAACAACGGCATCACACGTGAAGATTGGTACGACGTCGGGGGCGGTGAGTCAGGTTGGATCGCGCCGTCGCCGAAAGATTCAGAGATCGTCTTTGCCGGCTCATATGGTGGCTTGATCACTCGTTACGATCATCACACCGGCCAACTGCGCGACATCAACCCCTATCCGAATAATCCCATGGGTTCAGGGGCAGACGTGTTGAAGTATAGGTTTCAATGGAACTTCCCGCTTGTGTTTTCCCCTCACGATCCAAATACTCTGTATGCAGCGGCCAATGTGCTCTTCAAATCGACCAACGAAGGGCAAAGTTGGGAAACCATCAGTCCGGACCTGACCCGAAATGACAAGTCGAAGCAGGGGGCTTCAGGCGGACCAATCACAAAAGACAATACGAGCATTGAGTACTACTGCACGATCTTTACGGTGATGGAATCGCCTGTGCAGAAGGGTGTGATCTGGACAGGCTCAGACGACGGCCTGGTTCAAATTACACGAGACGGTGGTAAGACTTGGGATAATGTCACGCCGCCAAAGAGCGTCATGCCCGAGTGGATTCAGATCAATTCCATTGACGCTTCCCCAAACGACCCCGCAACGGCTTATGTTGCCGCAACGATGTATAAGTGGGACGACTACAAGCCCTACCTCTACAAAACGACCGACTACGGCAAGACATGGAAAAAGATAACTAACGGAATTCCCGAGGGAGCGTTCACGCGAGTGATACGCGAGGATCCGAACAAGCGTGGCTTGCTCTACGCTGGCACCGAGACCGGTCTCTACATCTCGTTTGATGAGGGAGCAAACTGGCAGTCTATGCAGTTTAACCTGCCGGTTGTTCCGGTGACGGATTTAGCGATTCACAAGCGCGAAAGGGATCTGGTTGTGGCGACACAGGGCCGCTCATTCTGGGTTTTTGACGATCTGCCCGTGATCCAGCAACTGATGGACGTTGGGGGGTTGAAGGCAGTTAACGAATCAAGACTGTTCCGACCGGAGGATGCCTATCGAATGCAGGGCGGTGGAGGGTTCCCGCTTCCACCTGCGGCCACGATTGGCAAGAACCCGCCGAATGGCGTCGTGGTTTATTACTCACTCAAGGCAAAGCCGGCTAGCGATGTCGTTCTTGAATTTCTAGACTCGGGCGGCAAGTCGATCCGAAAATTTACCGGAAGAGTCCCGAGGCCCGAGGCCACTGGTCCTGGTAGTGCCGCGCCAGCTCCACAAGAAGAGGCGCAAGCGCCATCAGGTGAGGAGGTCGAACCTTTTGGCGCCAGCAGGCCAGCACGTGTAACTACAGACGTTGGTCTCAATCGATTTGTTTGGGACATGCGCTATCCAGACGCCGTACGTTTTCCGGGAATGATTCTGTGGGCAGGCGAGACGCGCGGTCCCCGCATAGTGCCCGGTAACTATCAAGTGCAGCTCACGCTCGATGGCAAAACGATGACTGAGAATTTCGCGGTGAATCCTGATCCTCGCCTCTCCGCAACATCTGTTGACTACGGGAAACAACTCGAACTGGAGCTGAAGGTGCGTGACAAATTAACAGAGACGCACAATGCGATTATCCAGATTCGTGACGTGCGCAAACAGGTTGACGATTTGCTGAAGCGCGTCAAAGACCAGCCTAATTTCAAAGTTATCAACGACGCAGCAGGCGGTCTGGAGAAGAGCCTCACCAGTATCGAAGAGACTCTGTACCAAACAAAGAACCAGAGTAGCCAGGATCCTTTGAACTTCCCGATTCGTCTCGACAACAAGCTGGCTGCGCTCGCGGGCGTAGTTTCACGTCCGGACTCCGCACCGACTGATCAGTCGTATACGGTTTACGAAGAGTTAGCTGGCCAGATTGATGTGCAGTTGCAGAAGTTGACGCAGGTCCTGAAGACGGATGTGCCCGCTTTCAATCATTTGGTGAAGGATCAGAATGTGCCTGCTGTTGTCGTGAAGCCTCCGACGCCTGAGGGGTCGCAACCGCAACTATAGCGATTAAGATCGCAACCCAACAACCGAAAACGTTAATATCAAAAGGTTTTGGGTGACTGCCAGCTTCCGGGCGTGATAAGATTGCGGCTGTCATGCATACGGATGTAATTATTATTCGACTCATATTTACTGCAATTCTCGTAGCATCGGGGTACATTCTCCGACCGATCGCTGGCGATTCCTGGATCTCTGCCGGGTTCGCCGCGGTGATCGCCTTCTGTATCATCGTCTTTGAGCTGAGAATTCGTCGCGCCACTTTGAAAACCCTAATCGGAGCGGCCGTAGGGTCGATCATGGGTATCGTTGGAGCGTATCTTATCGGGTCGCTGATTAGCCGGCAGGAATCGATGGCTGTGGCCCCGGAGGTCAAAACCTTTGTCACGCTTGCGCTTACTTTTTTCATGGCCTACGTGGGCCTGATGGTTGGCGCGGCTAAGGGCGACCATCTTGAGTTGTCTGCATTGGGTG
>JBGPNE010000324.1:0-4448 GCA_041487335.1 Pyrinomonadaceae bacterium | reverse complement strand
GATATTAGCGAGTAACGTGTGCTGAGGACCGGGAATGAAGAAAGCCGCCAGATTGGCCGAATAGACTGAAGATTCAATGGGTGCGGGCTTGACCACGCTGCCGCGCATGAAGCTTGTCATGAAAGGTGTGACGACCAGCACGAAGCCTGCCAGCGACAAGAGAACGCGCGGCAACCCGATGGCCCGCAGGCTCTTTATCAAACCGCGGCGCTCTTCCGTGAACAGCAACATCAGCAACGGAAAGAGGAACGCGCCCAGGTAAATGTAGAGAGCAAACTCCGTGAAGTGAATGGACCAGGCCGATACGAAAGCAGCATAGATGATATTTAGTGAGCGGGGGTTTTTGTAAGCGCGCACGAGAAATAGAGCCGTAAGCGGAATGAAGAATCCGGCCATCAGGTTGAGGTGCAATCCATGTTGCAGGTAAAAGTCGCTGAAAGCGTAAGCGAAGGCCGCGGTCGCGGATGCAAGACGAGTGAAAACAAGTTCTCGTAACAGTAAATAACTGCAAGCGAGAATTAACAGGAAACAGAGAAATGTAATTATGTGGTAGGCATAGATCGGATACAGCGGATCGCCGCGGGAAAAAAGCTTCGCCAGAAATGTTACCGGAAAAAACCCTGCGGAAAGCGTGTGACGGGCAAGGTTGGCGCCTAAGGGGTAATACAGCAAATCGGTGTGGTAGGGATTGTGTCCGCTGACGATTGCATCATTAACAAACCACAAATTCCATACCGTCCCACCCCAGTCGTGCGCTTCCGGCGCCTCCGTGAAGAGAATTCCATTCAAGGGCACTACGTAGTGGTACATCATCGCGAGGGTAAATAGTCCCGAAAGCAGCAAAACGCCATACCAGCTTTCGGCAAAACGCAGCATCTGCCTGGCAGCGCCGGCGTTTCGGTGCTTCTGGCTCAGAGCTTCGGTCTCTTTAATCATTTAGATTGCTTCAGCGGACTTAATTCTTCTACAAACGGATCCGGCGGGATCGTTTTTGCCGGGAAGCACGGAGCAGATGGATTGCCAGGCCGCCCATCACAAACAAGCTGAAGACTGAAATGATTGCACCGTTGCGCGCCGCTGGGGCTGTGTAACGCATCTCCACTCGATGCACACCAGCCGGCAGCACAACGCCACGCAACAGGAAATCCGTCGCGTGAATCGGCGCCTTCGCACCGTCTATTGTTGCCACCCATCCCGGATAATTGATCTCGCTGAGCACAAGGACTGTCGCGGAGTTGGCCGCAGTATCGACAGCCAATCGGTTGTCTTCATAGGAAACCAACTTTGCCCTGGCGTTTGCGGAGATTGGACCACCAGGCAACGCTGGTAGATTCTCTGGCCGGATTTCCAGCAGTGCAGTCCTGCTTGGGTCGAATGGGTGCTCGCTCTCGCCGCGGATCCGTCGCAGTATCTCCTCGCCGTCAACAGCCTCCGCTTCGGCAACGAGCCAAACGCGGGGTAGCACGTTCTTGTTGCGCAAAATGATGACATCATCTTGATCGTAGACTGGCTGCCACTTGCTCAAATCGTAATGAGGCAGCGGCATGGAAAAGCGAGTCGCAGAATCGTAAAGGGTCGCTCGCCAGAGTGTTAACCAGGCCACTCTTGAGACATTCACGATCTCAATTCGTTCCACACGAAACCGATCACCGAGGGGGACGCGCGTCCAGTAACGATAATAAAGAAAATCTGATCCGTTGTAGTCAGTCGGATGGCTATCGAAGAGAGGCGCAAGCCTGTGACGGATCTGTGCCCTGAGGTCAGGCCGTTCATGGGCCCACTCTGCGGTATCCCTGCCGGCCAGTATTTCTCGCTCCACCAAACGGCCAGCGGAAGTGAAAAGCCGCACCTTTGCCACGGCTGCTCCGTCGGGTATCTGCGCAGAATACGCAAGGGTCGTGACAAGGCCGAGGGTATCAGCGTCGGCTGCGACGCCTGGCAGAATTGTAGTCTCGCCCGGCTTAATTGTTACGTCTGCATTACCGGCCCGAAACTTAATGCCTTCCTTCTCGACGCGCTTATTTGGCTCTATTGATAGATCGGAATAGCTCACAATGAAACTCGTATTCAGAATATCGAGGACATGAGATTGCGATTCCAGCAGCGACTTGTCCTCCGGGTAACCCGGACGCGGAGTCACGCCGTCGAGGAAAACATTTCCCAGCGCGCGACTGTAGCGTTCCAGAATCAACGGTTCATAACCCGCCACGTTTTGCAACCCATGCAACATCGTCATGTTAATAGGCTCCAGGCGGCGCTCGGGCAACAAGTCTTCGGAGAAAAGAACGCTGCGCGTATAGATGCGATTCTGTTCCGGGGGATACTTTTGCAGAAAGCGAGTCGTGGGTGATTGAGAAGTGAAGTAACTCGAAGGTTTGAGCGTCGGCCACCACCAGCGTGTTGCCTTGACCGAGGGCTCTGCAAAACACGCCACAAGGATGACGCTTAGCAAAAGGCCAACACGCCAGCGCAGTGTCGCTACTCGCCAACTTATCCACGCAAGGGCAAGCGTTAATCCAGTCAAGAGACCTTTCCACCAAAGGTAGTCTGTGACGGGAATTCTGCTGCGCAGATAGAATAGGTCCTCGGCAGTGATTGGTACACGAGCGAGATCGTAGCGCCAGAGCACAACCACTGCGACGGAGAAGACAAGCAGCACCAGGGCAATTAGAACTCGTTGGTGCTGAAAGCGTTCCGGCGTATAGGTGCGGGCAGTCAAGGCGCCGTTCAAGGCATCCCAGCCATAGGCAGAGAGTATGCTGACGGCAAACGTCCACTCGAAAGCATGTCTGCCCGGTACACGAAAGTTGTTGAAGGGGGGGATGTAATACAGCAGACGATAGACCGGCGTATGTCGGCCCAGCATTAGTACTGACGCCGATAGAGCTACCAAAGACCAAAACCAGATTCGAGCATCGCGCTTTGAACTTCTCTTGACGGTAACCACTCCGATTATCGCTAGCACAAAGGCAAGAGGCGCTACATAAGCGGAAGCATCGACAATGTAATGCAGCGGTGTGATGAATGATTGCACCAAGCCCCAGGGAGAATACGAGCCTTCTGTAAAGACCTGATAAGTTAAATGACCGCGGATGCTCCTTCGTCCCGCGCGGAAGGTCTCAAGGATTTGAAAAGAGCCAAGCCCGGCCGCGATCACAATCGCAGCAAGAGCTACTGCCAGTGGCCGCCAGCGATGCCACGATAGCCATGAGCAAGAGGCTTTCGTGATGTTATTCTTTTCGTCAAAAAGGTTTACGCATGCAAGACCGAGGAATAGTCCGTAAGCGAGCGCAACCATGCCGGTAATCAGAAACCCCTGGCCAACGCCTGTGAAAACAGACATAGCGTACGCGGCAGCGGCGCCAAGCAAGCAGAAGACAAACGTGCCCTCCCTTGCTCTCTCCAAAGCAATCAGTATCAAAGGCAGCCACATGATTGCGTTGGTCAGCATGCCGTTATAGGCAACGGCCCCGATCATTGCGCCTGCGTATGTGAAGGCCAGCGCGGCCAGTAGTGATGCCAGACGACTTCGGCCGATCTCGCGCGTGTAGGCGTAAGTGAAGACTGGAAAAAAAATATACGGTGCGAGGATATAAACCTCTTCTGCCAGGGGTCCTGGCAACAACAGATATCCCCAGGTGAACGGATAACCGATCCCGACTTGCGCCATCGAGAGCAGTGGATATCCCGACAGTATCAAAGGGGTCCAAAGCGGAAGCTGTCCATGTCGCAGTCGGTCCCAGACAAGCGTGCGCAGCGGAAATGAATAGATGAAGCCGTCGCCAGTTACAAAGTATTTGCCACTAGAGAATACGGGCCAAAAGAATACGAGGAAAAATAGGGTGATAATGGCAATCGCGGCGAAGTCGTAACGTCGCGATTCCCACAAGGCGGGCCATGACCGCTTCATCCTCGAGATAACGATCAGATTCTCCTCACAGTAATCGGCTTTCGCTTAGCCATCTGAACTCAGCCACAGCACGGTGATTCAGATTACATTGGCCGTGACCCTCACAGTCAGCGATCCATTCAGCGCAAACCAGCAAACGTCGTTACTTACCATGTCGAATTCAAGGATGTAGCTTCCTTTTGGCAGCGGGGGGAGATTGACTTCGAACTCAACTGTCTCGTTAGGCATTATTGGTCTTCCGTCGCCGGGCGTGAGCACTTCCCAGTGATAGCTGTGATGAAAAATCCTGCCGCTGCTTTCATAGACATGACAGCCGAGCAGCACAGCGCCCAAACCGGCACTCCTCGGCAGCCATATCGAAGAGCCCTTGTTTTTCACCACCGCTTGCAGCGTCATTTGCTCCCCCTGTTTGACAGTGGCTGCCTGCGGGCTCACGTTGATGATTGCTTTAAGTCCAGTCCGGAAGCGGCTGTCTGCTGCCGCGACCTCTCCCTTGTAGAGGAAAAAGCTCCGTTGATTCTGCATGTAGGCCACAGTC
>JBGPNE010000323.1:0-4470 GCA_041487335.1 Pyrinomonadaceae bacterium | reverse complement strand
TTGCAAAGCCGCCTTTCTAATATCTCGTGCTGCTCTTGGGGCCTCTTTCATTTGAATGTACGTCGCTGCGCCGGCTACAACCCCGCCGATTAGGAGGACCGGCCATAACACGCTCCAAGTACCAATGCCGGCAGCCCGCATTGCGACGATTTCACTATCGCTGCCCATTCGAGCAAAACCAATAACAGTTCCCGCAAGCACCGCCATTGGCAACGTAAATACGAGGACGCTTGGTAGAAGCGCCATGGTAAGTTGAGCAAACAATGAGAACGGCACCTGGGTATAAAGCGCGAGTTCAGCAAAACGCCCGGTCTGCTGGGCAAACAAAAAGGCAGTCAATAGCAGCAGAGAAATCGAAACATAAGGCAGGACAGCTCCGATAACGTACCTGGCAATTAACTTTTTTCCGGAGAGCATTACCTTAAGATTGCAGGGGAAAGTGGTAGTGGGTCAGTTTAGAGTTCAAGCTTTTTTAGCTTGTCCTCCCTAATGCGCAACCTAAAGGTTGAACTCTGAACTCTCGCCGCCAGAATGAGTCACTACCGAAAAGCGGGTTCTCTTGATAGACGGCGGCACAGGAGTTCATTGGAAGGTCGGTGGTATCCTTGGTTGTTTTTCGAGTATGCGTCCGATCATTTGAAGTGTAAGCTCAGCCATCTCACGATGGATCTTTGCTGGAATGTCTCGCGATTCCTGAGCAAAGACATAGGGCGCTAACTTCTGTGTTGCACGAAGCTGCGTATGAAGTTTATTGGACAACGCCTGGCCCCTCCCCTGACTACAAGACCGACAGCGAAGTGCCAAATCTGATCCGATGAAGACTTTTTCGCTGTCGGCAAATATTTGGTGACATTCCGCACAACGCTTGATGTCTGGCAGAAATCCCTCCAGCTTCAACAGCCATATCTCGAAGTACCTAAGAATCGCCTGTAGGTCCGATGGGGATTGAACGATGGCGTTGAGACAGGCTTTCACCATCCTAAAAAGTTTGTCGTTCGGTTGATATGGTGGAGAAAACTCAATTACGAGATCACCCATATAGGCCAGACCCGTAAGTATTTCGGCATTGCCCGCCAGATTGAAATTTGACTGCACAATCTCAGTCTGACGCAGAGAGATCAGTTCCTGATTCTCTTTCTGGTAACAAGTGATGTTCAAAAGGGTGAATGGCTCGAGGGCGGCACCAAATCTAGTCTTCAGTCGTCTACAACCCCGCGCGACTGCACGTATTAGACCCGCGGTACTAGTCAAGCAAACAACAATTTTGTCTGCTTCCGCAAGATTATAGGTGCGCAGAACCAGAGCCTCGGTCTCAAGAAAACCCATTAGAGGTGACCCTCTGCTCCAGCAAATTCCTTAGAATGGAAGAAAATATAGAATCCAGCTAAGGACCAGGCCGATAACGATAAATTCAAGAAATACCTTAAGGCCATAAACAAGGCGGTCGCGGTTCGTATCCTTTTGAACCGTGCCGAAGACTACGGCAGCGATAACTGCAAATGCAGTCATAACCAGAAAGTGTCTCAATATTTCCTCCCCGCGGAGATATCAAATGCGTCCAGCATCGCAAGATAATTCAGCAGACCGGCGATCAGTAGAAATGTGTTGCCGTACTCAAAGGTGGCGCGTGCAGCCTGGAGTGAATCATCTGAGAACCCCACACCCATGCCCCAGCAGACAATGTAAAGCACGCCTGTACCGAAGTTGGCGATCATAGGCGGCACCTGGAGCAGGGCTGAAGACCCCTGCTCAGATCCAGTAATGCTAAACATATGGCCGCCCATTGATAGTCCTGTGAGGAAGCAAACCCAGACGGCGCCCCCCAGGAGGAAAGCCCTGATCCACTTTCCCTGAAGCAGGTGTCCTAATCCCGGGAAGAACCATCCGGCCGTTCCCATCAGCCACGCTCGAGCTGGCGCTGTTTCCGCAGTATTACTACGGGCTCTTTCAGCTTTGCTCAAATCACGCCTCCGTGCCACCTAGAAATTGCCAAAGACAGGATTAGCACCATTTATTAAAGTGTTACATTAAGTTCGCGTTCAACTTGCTTCGCGATCCGAATCACTCTTCAATTTACACTTTAACGGTCGGCGCCACGACTCTTCAGTGTTCACATTAGCAGTAAACGCTCAGGTTCTAATACAGCAGATACCGTTCTCTCACTTCCCGAAACTCCACTAGGCCGTCTTTCCAGCTGTCTTCGATAGCACCAATTGCTCTTCCCTGCTCGATCGCTCCTCTCAGTTTGGTGGTGCCGGCAATTATGTCGAAGGGGTTCCGATCATAAACGTATTCATAAGGTGGATCCTTCCAACGAAAATCATCTGGATACATATCACAGGCGACTTTCACCATCGCCACCCCGACAATAACAGGTTCAAACGTCTCTCGATCGGTCACGTGGATTTGAACTCCGCCGCAGCGTTGCGCGGCATGCTTTTGGAAGGTCGGTATGAAAATGCAGCTTCTGAAGAAGGCTCCCTTAAAACCGATTCCGTTTAATTCCCTTGCATAATCTTCAGCGGCAATGTAGGGAGCCCCAATCAGTTCAAATGGCTTCGTCGTTCCCCTTCCTTCAGAGAGTTGTGTCCCCTCGAAGTGGACCGCCCCGGGAAACACTGTCGCAGTATCGAGAGTTGGCATGTTGGGCGAAGGCATCACCCATGGCGCGTCCGTTTCATCGTGCCAGCAGTCGCGCGCCCAGCCATCCATCTCCAGCACTTCCAGATCGCAGTCGATCCCGAAGTGTTCATTGAATATTTGCGCCAGTTCTCCCATAGTCATGCCGTGTCTAGTAGGAATCGGAAATTGACCGACAAACGAGGCTTGTTCAGCCTCCAGCACATTGCCCTCGACACTGGTGCCGGTAATCGGATTCGGACGGTCACAGACGATGACCTTCTTGCCGAAATTCTTAGCTGACCTCATGCAATTTGCCATTGTGTAGGCAAATGTGTAGATTCGGCAGCCAATGTCCTGCATATCAAAGATGAGGACGTCTACATCCTTCAGCATCGATTCAGTAGGTTCCCGCGTCTCGCTGTACAAAGAATGAATCGGCAATCCTGTCTCTCGGTCAACAGAATGCGCAGTCTCAATCATATTGTCCTGGGCGTCGCCGCGGATGCCGTGCTGCGGTCCGAACAACGTAGTCAGCTTAACTTGCGGATGCTCATAAAAAAGGTCAGCAACATGTTGCAGATTGTGATCGACCGACGCCTGGTTACAGATCAAGCCAACTCTTGCGCCTTGCAGCCAGGCCCGCGGCTCTTCAAGTAATTTCTCAACTCCGAGCTTGACGTGGCTTTTATTATTGTTAGGCTTCATTTGATAGGCCGCGAATGTAGTTAAAGTAATTTCTCAACTCTTCAGTCAGCCGCACAGTACGGAACCCCCATTTACGTTCAGGATCTCCCCGGTGATGTGACGGGCCCAGTCGCTACACAGAAAGGCAATCGGACAAGCGATGTCGTCAGCGGTCGCGATCTTCCCCAAGGGGATGGTCTGGACTATCGAATTCAGTCGCTCTGCACTGGCAAAGACCTCGCCATTCATCTCGGTTTCGACCCAGCCTGGCGCCACTGCGTTCACGTTGATTCGATACGGCGCTAGTTCAGTTGCAAGCGATTTCGTAAAAGAGATCTGTCCTCCCTTTGACGCGGCATAATTTGAAACGTTGGCTTCCCCGCGCTGACCAGCGGTGGAACTCACAATAACGATTCTGCCAAATCGCTGTTCTTTCATGAACGGAATCGCAGCCCTGCAAACACTCCAAGTGCCTTTCAGATTAATATCGATCGTCCTATCCCAAAGCTCTTCAGTAATCTCTTCAACTGGCGCACCTTTCCAAATACCGGCATTGCACACGAGAATATCGATGCGTTGAAAGTGTTCTACCGTCGTTTTTATTAATCTTTCGGCTTCGGGCAGTTGCGCAACATCGGCTTGGATCGAAATGGCGTCCACTCCCGTCTTTCGTGCTGATTTTACAGCGGCAGCGGCCGCTTCTCGATCTCGCACGTAATTTACAACAACATGTGAACCCATCTCGGCAAGCCGGTCGACCACCGCCCTGCCAATACCGCGTGAGCCCCCCGTCACCACTGCAACCCGACCACTCAACTGGAAAGTCTCGAAACCCACTTCAGTTTCATTCCTTCTCGTCGAAAAAGCTGCCTCAGAAGCCTACCATGCCTGCCATCCCAAGCACCCCAGCCGGGCTGCCCGGCTGGGGACCCCGCCACGCGAGTGGCCTAATAACGCTGTGCCGTATCAACCATCGCGTTGCTAGTTCGATGGGGACGCCGCCTTGCCTCGCTAACGACATGGCTGAACAGAGCCTGCGAAAACTTATCCCGTTTCCACCCCAATTCAGGGTGCCACTGCACCGCCATGACGGACCGGTCTGATCTAGGATCCTCAAGCGCTTCGACTAAACCGTCAGATGTCCAGGCAGTCGCAACCAGGTCT
>JBGPNE010000322.1:0-4476 GCA_041487335.1 Pyrinomonadaceae bacterium | reverse complement strand
AGTCATAGAGGAATCAACCTGTTAGCGGAATCCTGGCTGAATTGACCCATCGCGGCACGCCAATCGCTCATGGGAAGGGCTACATGCTGAGTCCAGAACGCGGCTGAAGCCGACTTGGAAAAGGCTCGAAAAGGACCGCGACAGACTCAGCGGGTAACAAAGGAGATTAGAAATGAGAAAGGGGATTTACAGCGCATTTGCAGCGTTGGTGCTGATTTGTTTGTTCGCGGTTTCTTCGGCGAAGGCCCAATCAACCAACCGAGTGGTGTTGCAGGCCGACATTCCGTTCGAGTTCACAATCGGCAAGGTGACGCTACCGGCGGGAGAGTATACGGTCAGAAGCGTGAGCGATTCGTCCGACATCCTGCAGCTTAGAAGCGCAGACGGACATAGCGTTCTGGTGCAGATGAACTCCATCATCGGCAAGGCTGATGATAACGCGAAGCTGACCTTCAATCGCTATGGCAGCCACTACTTCTTTGCCCAGGCGTGGATGCCCGCGACTCAGACCGGCCTCGAAGCGTCGAAGTCCAGTGCCGAACGCGCGGCCGGACGCGAGCTCGCAGGCCTTAAGCCGAAGGTCGCAGAAGTAGCCTTGATGGCGCGCAGGTAACGACTGCGAGAATAAATTCGATTCGCCCCACGGCGACGGTGACAGATTGCAGATGAGATGAAATAACTAGAATTCACTGCGAGCTGAAACCACAGCAACCCGAAGCTCCCACCGCTTCGGGTTGCCCTTTTTTAGAGCATGATCGTTTGGAAAAGCTTTACATGAACTGTAGTTTTGAATAGGCTAGCGCGGTTTTTCAGATTCGGACATCGGCGGCCGTTGCGGCGCCGGAGAATGACAGGCGTTCCAGTCGCGGTTTGAAAAGGAGCTGGAGAAATGACTACAAAGAAAAAGACTAAAGGCAAGGCGGGGTCAAGACGGCTATCAAGATTACTCCTTCAAGAAAGCGGTTCGCCAATTCTGATCGGTGGTGGCGGTTCAATGAGTCTCTATTTTGATCACGTCAACTATCCACCGACTACTGCCGGGGCAGATCCGTCGGATTACCAGGACCCATCTGGTAAGGAAGAAATTGGCGCGGTCCTCGTCATGAACAAGCACGGCGGGCTTCAGGGATCGGAGTTAGTCCCAACGGGCGCCACCTGCGAAGTCACGATCACCAATGGGAATTCCCGCGAATTGAAACTTAGCAGTAGCGCCGCGGCAGGTCTCGTCATACACTTTGATGATCCCGCGAGTTTCAGATTTGATAACACCAGGGGTGTCCATCGCCACTCAAGCGGCAAGCTCACATCAGTAAGGGTACTCGTTAACGGTGTTCAGGGCATTAACCTTATTACAAATGATCCACCGAGTAACCCTAAAGTAGTGGTCGTGGTTCTTGATCGAAAGCGATGAGATAAGACACAGGATGGCACACCGAACGTCAGGGCTGCGCTGCGATCTCGTTCAACTGCTTTCGTCGCTCCTGGACGTCAGGCCTGGTTAGATAGGTGGTGTAAGCTCCGCCGCCCCACTCCTGCTCAAGTGCTGCGAGGGTAGCGGCAGCTTGCGATGCGAATTCGCGGGCGCGCGTTTTGTCGCCCGCTTTTTCGCTGGCTAACGCTTCAATCGACAAGGCGCGCCACTCTGATTCGTGTTGCTTTGCCGCGGCAAATTTTTGCTGGGCTTCGGCGGCATGAGCAATTGCCCCTTGCGCGTCGCCTGTAACCAACGCAACATCGGCGAGTGCCAGTAAAGCTTCCGAAAAAGGTAGTGGATCGCGCATGCTCCGCGCCAGATTAATGGCTTCTTCGCAACGCTTGCGCGCCGCGCCTCGACCCGATAGCGACTGCGCAACCCCTAACGTATAACCTGCCCGAACTGCGATTGCCTTATATTCCGATCCTGCTAGATCGAGCGCCTTCTGGCTTTCAGTGATTGCCTCTGGAAGCTTTCGCTCGCTAAGCGCAATTGCCGCCGTGGTCAAATGGGCCTGCGCAAGCAACTCCTGGTACGGCTCATGACCGACATTTTCCGCGATCGCCAGGGCTTCCGCGATCACCACGCGTGCCTCCTGAGGCCGACCCAACTGCCAGAGTGCTGAAGCGCGGCCGTCAGCGGCATAACCTACGTTGAGCTTCGCGTTGCGCGACTGCTCTATCCTATAGTCCTCCTCAAAGTGGGATAGAGCATCTGGAAGACGTTGCGTGTGAAGAAACACAGTGCCCAGCCCTTCGTGCGCCAAAGCGATGGACTGCGGATCGCCGACTTGCACCGCGAGTTGAAGTTGTTGCTCAAATGTTTGTTGTGCCGAACTGTAATCACCAACACCGTCCTGAGCGCGACCGAGAATCGCGTAGGCTTGCGAGACTTCCTTGCGGTAACCCCCCTGATCATAAAAGGGCATTGCGCGCTGAAAAAAATCACGCGCGGCATCGACGTCGCCTTGCTGCGAACGCAAGCTCGAAAGGGATAGTTGAGCCCGAGCCTCGCTTCGGCGGCCTTTGTAAAGTTGGGCGAGTCGCAGAGCCTCATTGAAGTTTTTTTCCGCCTCCGGAAAATTTCCCCGGGCGAGGTATATGTTCCCCATGTCAATCAGGCCCTGCATGGTGAGGTTTTCCATGCCATTGGTCCGGGCCAAATCGATTGCCTGGGCTGAATACTCTCGCGCCTTAGTCACATCGCCGGCATTCATTTCTGTGTTACTCAGATTCAGCAAAACCTTTATCTGCTTGTCTTTGTTTTCCAGTGCGGTGGACTTGTCCAGCGCTCGTACCAATTGCTCGCGCGCCGCATCAACCTTTCCCTGTTGGCCTAGCAGAACACCTCGTTGAATGAGCACTTCGGTCAAGCCTTCAATTTCGGCAGAGATGTCAAACAGCTTATGAGCTTGATCGAATGCAGCGTATGCGTCGTTAAATTGCTGTCGGCGGCCCAGCACCACACCCAGCCTCAGAAAAGCAGGAGCGTAATGTGAATCGAGCTTTGTGGCGTCCTGGTAGGTTTCCGTTGCTTTGTCCGGCTGTTCATTCTTTTCATAGGCGCGGCCCAAATCGACCAGCGCGTACGCCTTTTCGGTCGCCGGGACACTCGAAGCAAGCGTTCGGTAATCTGCAACCGCTTTGCTAAAGTCACGCTTCACTATGTCAGTCACAGCTTGCATACGGAGGCCGTCCAGTTGCGGTAAAACCGATCGATCTGGAACGAGATCATTAGCGCGAATCAATTCATCTTTGGCTTTGTCCGAAGAGTCCAGCTCCGTCCAGGCTTCCGCCAGCCGCGCATGGGCCAGCGCGAAACGGTCATCATCCTGAACCGCTTGCTGGAGAGTCTTGCTGGCTCGGAAAAAGGCGCCTTCGCGCATTGCATCGACAGCGCGATCGTACAGGCGTTGCGCCTCTGGTGTGGGTTGATGTGGAGTCGCGCGCGTGAATCGCCAAAGGCCCAGGAGGATCACAGCAAAAACCAGTATGCCGGCTGCAACATAACCGACCGACAGCCGCGGGCGCCGGAAAATATCTGAAAGCGTTGCCAGCGTGCCGGTGGGCCGCGTGCCGGGAACAGGAGATATTAAGCGAGTGACAGTGCGATCCAGTGCGGGTGACTGCAGGCCCGCGCGCACACTCTGTAGCTCAGCAGAAAACTCATCAGCGCTCTGATAACGCGCTTCCGGCTTCTTCGCCAGCGCTTTGAGCGTAATGCGGTCAAGCCTACTACTAACATCCGAGTTGAATTTCGAGGGTGGCGACGGATCGTCGCGAATCACTTTCGCGCAAATCTCTATTTTGCTTCCGCCATCGAACGGCGGCTTGCCGGCAATGCATTCGTAAAGCAAAGCACCCAGTGAAAACAGATCGCTGCGCGCGTCAACTTCGACACCCAGCGCCTGCTCAGGGGACAAGTACATTGGAGTCCCAACGACCACTCCCTCCTGCGTTTGGGTATTCAGCAGAGTTTGTCGTTCGGGGTCGGTCACGTTGGCAGGATCCATCTGGATCTGCTTCGCCAGGCCGAAGTCGAGCACCTTCACCTCTCCACGTTGATCGATTGCCACGTTGGAGGGCTTGATGTCGCGATGCACAATGCCCTGGCGATGCGCTTCGGCGAGCGCTTCGGCGACTTGCTCGATAATCTCGATGGCCCTCGGGATAGTCAGCTTTTCGGTGAGCATCAACTCGCCGAGCGTCTCGCCTTTGACCAGCTCCATGACGAGATAGGGTTGGCCGTCTTCAGTTTCGCCATAGTCATGTATGGTGGCGATGTGGGGATGCGAAAGAGCTGAGACGGCGCGCGCTTCGCGCAGAAAGCGACTGCGAAATTGAGGACCTTGCGCTGATCGTCCGGCATGAAGGGTCTTGATCGCCACGCGACGACCTAGCAGAGTATCTTCCGCGACATAGACCACGCCCATGCCACCTTCGCCGAGTTTTCGACAATTCGGTAATGGGAAATGGTCTGCCCGATCATGGGCGAGTTCTCCT
>JBGPNE010000321.1:0-4490 GCA_041487335.1 Pyrinomonadaceae bacterium | reverse complement strand
GCACAACGCCCAGATAGAACTCCTTATCGATCGGTAAACCCTCCTCGATCAAGAGCACACGCACCTGTCTGCCCTCGGGTCCAGTCTGATGTGTGACCAACTTCATGCCCAGCATCTGCCGCGCAATCTCCCGTACCTCGTCTGCACTCTTCGCGAGCTTGACGCCGCCGCCTTTGCCACGGCCTCCGGCATGGATCTGAGCCTTAACGACAACCACACCCGTACCTAGTTCCTTCGCTGCGTGATATGCCTCTTCTGGTGAGCGAGCAACTAAGCCGCGCGGCACGGCCACACCAAACTTTCTCAGTAGCTCTTTCCCTTGATACTCATGAATCTTCATTTCGGTCCTCAAGCGATCGGTATATCGCCTTGGAATGTTTTGCCAGAGCGCCAGTGAGTGTAGCCGCCAAATTCAGCCGGGGCAAGCCTCCTTCCTGACTGAGCAACAGACGAAGTATCTGGTAATCTCTGAAGAAAAAGGAGAACTTTGAATGCTCGATGTAACAGTAACATCTCTGACCAATCTGCAAAACGTAGTGCGCTACGGCGGCGATCATACTCTGATCACTGACGAACCAATTGAAGCTGGTGGTGAAGATGCAGGCCCCGATCCCTACAGTCTCCTGCTGGCCGCGCTTGGCACTTGCATCTCCATGACGACGATGCTCTACGCGCGGCGTAAAGGCTGGCCGGTAGAGCGCGTCACAGTCCGTCTTCGCCAACAGAGAATTCACTTTCAGGACTGCCAGGAATGCGAACACACGAAAGAAGGTTTTATCCATCGTATCGGGCGCTCTGTCGCTTTCGAGGGGAACTTGACTGACGAACAACGCTCGCGCTTACAAGAGATTGCTCACAAGTGTCCCATCCATAAGACGCTCACCTCCGAGATTGTGATTGTTGACTTGAAAGAAGTGTAGGGACCCATCCCTCAGTCTAAGTCCCCCGGTCTAAGTCCAAACCGTGAAACATAAATGAAAAGGGCTTTCTATCCATCTTGGATCGAAAGCCCTCGAAATGGTCGGGACGACTGGATTCGAACCAGCGACCTCACGCACCCCAAGCGTGCGCGCTACCAGGCTGCGCCACGTCCCGTCAAACGGGTCTTAGTATCTCTGCAAAAACTTAATTGTCAAATCGATGTGGAGCTGAGCGCCATTCGGGCGAGACTCTCTACCGCGAGGGCGAACCTTTTGACTCTTTCTCCAACAGCGAAAGTAGTTCGCGCAGTTCAGAGGCGACCCGTCGCAAGGCCTTTCGATCTTCAGCGGTCTTAAGCCCACCACTCAAGAACCCAGTACCGGCGGCTTTCAGAGATGCCCGTGGCTCCGCTGCCTGATCCTGATAAACACCTTGCGAAGAATATTCCTCACCATCCTCTGCTGAAACCACCTTCAATTTCCCACCGCCACGTAGGTCACTCGCAAGTCTCTTTTTTGCTCCCGCGATCGTGTACTGATCTTCGTAGAGTAGGTCCTTGATTCGCAGCGCCATCTCCACATCGCGCTTGCGGTAAACCCGCTGCCCCGCACGATTCTTCTGTGGGGCAAGCATCGGAAATTCCGACTCCCAGTAACGCAGCACATGGGCCTGCACGCCGGCCAATTCGCAAACCTCACCTATCTTGAAGAAGAGTTTTTCAGGTATGGCTACACCAGTGCGACTCATTTTTAAGAAAGCCTCTTACGACGGAGTCTAATTGCTGGCTTTCGGAAATTTAAAAGAAGTGAACGGCGAGTTTGCCAGCAGCCAGGCGACGCGACATATTACTAAGGCGGCATTTCATGTGTCAACAGTTATATTTAGGAGTTCTAACTTAAAACTAAGTCTTAAAGGTAATGTCTAAAGTGCTGGCTCCCTGGCGGCGGCGAGTAAATGGCTAAATGGTTGGTGGACGGAGTTCAATGGTCAAGCTATAATCCGTTCTCAGTCTCACCTACCCAGGCGCAAAATGGAGGATCATTGTAAACAGTGGCGACGTATCCAACCGTTTTTCGTCTCGCCTCGCGGCTCGATGAGATTGGCTTCTCCGACATCGTAAATATCCGCAACAAAATTATGGAGTTGCGCGCCAATGGAGCAACGGTTTACCAGTTTGAGGGTGGTGAACCCTATATGAACACACCCGAGTTCATAAAGGCCGCTATGGTGCGCGCACTTGAGGAGAACAAGTCGCACTACGCACCGTCATCTGGCATTCCGGAACTGCGCAGCGCGATCGCCGAGAAGGTGCGGGAGAAAAATCGCATTCCCGCACACGACAGCGACGTGATCGTTTTGAATGGAGGGATGCAAGGTCTGTTCGGCGCCTTTCAATCGGTGGTCAATCCGGGCGAAGAAGTTCTGGTGTTCTCGCCCTATTGGACGCCCATCAAAGATCTGATTGCGCACTGCCAGGGGAAAACGGTTCTGGTTCCGATCAGCGAAGCTCGCGAGAATGGCTTTGAGCAAACTCTCACTCGCTACTCGAATGAACGAGCGAGAGCGATCTATTACAACACACCTCAAAACCCGACTGGCATGGTTTTCACGGCCGATGAAGCACGGGCCGTTGCTCGCTTTGCTCAAGATCGAGATCTGATCGTAGTCGCGGATGAAGCATACGAAGATCTAGTCTACGAGGGCGACCATTTTTCTGTCGCCTCGATCGAGGGGATGTTTGAGCGCACGATCACGTGCTTCACTTTTTCCAAATCTTATGCAATGACCGGCTGGCGTCTTGGATACGCCGTTGCAAGCGAGCCGTGGATGACCGGGTTGCGGAAAACAACTCTCTATTCTTCCAACGGAGTCTCCACTCCGACGCAGTGGGCCGGGCTGGCCGCCTTTACCACCGAGTCAGAGATTTTAGAAACTCATGCCCGCGCCTATCGCAAGCGGCGCGATTTGCTGTGGGCGGGGCTTAATGAGATTGGCTTAACTTGCGCCACACCGATGGGTGCATTCTATGCATTCCCCGATGTGTCACGTATCAGCAATGATAGTCGCGCCGCCGCTGAGATACTCCTGGAACGCGCGCGGGTTGCCACCGTTCCCGGCATTGTCTTCGGAGCGCATGGCGAGGGCCATTTGCGCTTTTCCTTCTCCACGTCAATTGAAACGATCGAAGCTGGACTCGATTCGCTGCGCCGCAACCTCTAAAAGGCGGGGTCCCCCCCGCGGGCAGCCCGCGTGGGGTGCCGGGATGAGGATGGTGAATGAT
Source organism: Pyrinomonadaceae bacterium (assembly GCA_041487335.1). Classification (GTDB taxonomy): domain Bacteria; phylum Acidobacteriota; class Blastocatellia; order Pyrinomonadales; family Pyrinomonadaceae; genus PSRF01. The sequence continues at coordinate 1,288 of JBGPNE010000321.1, read as the reverse complement.
GGATGAGGTAGAACAACAAGCGAGGCCAGGTTCTTACAAGTCATCCTCTGAACGCCTTTCTTCGCGGAGCGAGTTTGATTTCATCAATGACATTCGGCGGCGGTCGAACAAGAGAGAAACGGCGCTTAGTGCCGATTCTAGTTCGTCCGTCTTTCCTGATCCTTCATCCCTATCCTGCGGCATCGGCGACGACGCTGCGGTAATTAAACAACTAACAGGACGCGATACGGTTATCACAACCGATCTGCTCGTCGAAGAGGTCGATTTCCGTCGCGACTCCACACGACCGCGCCTCCTGGGCCATAAAGCCCTTGCCGTCTCTCTTTCAGACATAGCCGCAATGGGTGCGCAACCACGATGGGCGCTACTGTCAATTGGTATTCCGCTGGATATCTGGAATTCTGATTTTGTCGACCAGTTGTATGAAGGATTCTTTGCCTTGGCCGAGCGGTACGATGTCCGGCTGATTGGCGGCGACGTTTCACGCACGCCTGAGAAGATTGTGATCGACTCGATTGTGCTCGGCGAGTGCCGGAGCGGGTATGCCGTTGCTCGCTCTGGAGCTAAGCCCGGTGACCATCTTTTCGTAACTGGCTTACTCGGAGCCTCTGCCGCGGGACTGCGACTCATGGAACGTGGCGCGCGTTTGCAGAAGCTTGGCGTCAGTGATGACGATTCGCGTTCCATTGAACAATTGCTGCTCCGCCAACTTCGTCCCGAGCCTCGTGTTGGTTGGGGCCTTGTGCTGGGCCAGGAGCGTTTGGCTAGCTCGATGATTGACCTGAGCGATGGCCTATCGTCGGACCTTCATCATCTCTGTCAAGAAAGCAGGGTCGGCGCAGTGATCGAGTCTGCACAAATACCGGTCGATCCGCTGGTTGCCGAACTAGCCGGACGGCGAGCGCTGGATCCTCTCATTCTGGCCTTGAACGGCGGTGAAGATTTCGAGTTGCTATTCACGGTTTCTCCTGAAAACATTTCTAAACTTCCCACGAAAGTTGACGGTGTCTCAATCACCCAAATCGGGCAAATTAAGAAGGCATCAGAAGGCGTCTGCGTTGCCGAAGGCTCGCGGGTGTGGAGTCTGAAGTCGGGTGGATGGGATCACTTCAAGATTAATTGAAGAGCTTAACCTAGTAGGGCGCATCTTTTAATAAACAGTCATGCTGCAGCTGCATAACACGCTTTCCGGTCGTATCGAAGAATTTCGCCCCTTGCGCGAAGGCGAAGTAGGCTTCTATTACTGCGGTCCTACAGTCTGGGATTACGGACACATTGGTAATTTCCG
>JBGPNE010000320.1:0-4510 GCA_041487335.1 Pyrinomonadaceae bacterium | reverse complement strand
CTACTGACCACTGGCTACTGACCACTGGCTACTGACCACTGGCTACTGACCACTGGCTACTGACCACTGGCTACTGACCACTACCCTTGGCAAAAAAAGTTCTTATCACAGGCATCACTGGCCAGGACGGCAGCTATCTTGCCGAATACCTTCTGGGCCTCGGCTACGAAGTTCATGGGCTAGTGCGTCGTGTTGCGCTCGAGGCGCCGGAGAGAAGAACTGAACGCATTACGCATCTGCTGGACCAGATTACGCTGCACCCGGCTAGCCTGGAGAGCTATCCGAGCATCTTCCACATCGTCAGTCGCCACGATTTCGATGAGTGTTACCATCTCGCCGCGCAGAGTTTTGTCGCCGAGAGCTTCGCTGACGGCTTCTCGACTATGAATACGAATATCAACGGCACGCACTACATGTTGGCGGCGCTGCGGGAACTGCGACCCGAGTGCCATTTCTACTTCGCGGGGTCGAGCGAGATGTTCGGAAAGGTGCGCGAGGTTCCACAGCACGAGACCACCCCGTTTCATCCGCGTAGCCCCTATGGCATCAGCAAAGTCGCAGGCTTTGACCTAACACGCAATTACCGCGAGGCCTACGGGATGTTTTGCGTGAATGGAATGCTTTTTAATCATGAGGGACCGCGCCGTGGCTTTGAATTCGTGACCCGCAAGATCAGCAGCACCGTGGCGCGGATCAAGTTGGGACTCGCCTCAGAGCTTCGCCTCGGCAATTTGGAAGCGCGACGCGACTGGGGACACGCAAAAGACTACGTACGCGCGATGCACCTGATGCTGCAACAGCCGGAGGCGGACGATTACGTGGTAGCGAGCGGAGAGTCGCACAGCGTACGCGACTTTTGCGAACGAGCTTTTGCTGAAGTTGGCCTTGATTACCGCAAGTATGTGGTCACGGATGAACGTTTTAGTCGTCCCGCCGAAGTGGAACAATTGGTTGGCGATGCCACTAAAGCTCGAACAGTCCTGGGCTGGCGTCCGCAGTATACCTTTGAAGACTTGATCAAAGAGATGGTCCAGTCTGACGTGGCACTGATGGCGAGAACGATTGCTTCACGCGGGGGCGGGGAAGAAGACTAGGGGACGCGGACACGGGGACGCGGAGAGGGAGACAACTTAAGCATGCGAATCCTGGTAACCGGCGGTGCAGGATTTATTGGCTCGCATCTGTGTGAAAGACTGCTCAACGAAGACCACGATGTACTTTGTCTGGACAACTTCTTCACCGGGCGGCGTGAAAACATTTTTCACCTGTTCGACAAGCGACGGTTGGAGTTGCTGCGTCACGATGTGATCGAGCCAATATTGCTGGAAGTGGACCAAATCTATAACCTCGCGTGTCCCGCGTCTCCCATTCATTACCAGTACAACCCCGTGAAAACAGTGAAGACGAGTGTGATGGGCATGATAAACATGCTCGGTCTCGCCAAGCGGGTCCGCGCGCGCATCCTGCAGGCGTCAACGTCAGAGGTTTACGGCGATCCTTTGGTCCATCCGCAGCCTGAAGAGTATTGGGGCAACGTCAATCCGATCGGGCTCAGGTCCTGTTACGACGAAGGCAAGCGTATTGCCGAAACTTTGATGATGGACTACCACCGGCAGAACCGTGTGGACACGCGCATTGCCCGAATCTTCAACACCTATGGGCCGCGGATGCTGGAGAACGATGGTCGCGTTGTTTCCAACTTCATCATGCAGTCGTTGCGGGGCGAGCCGTTGACTCTCTACGGAGCCGCGGATCAGACGCGATCTTTTTGTTACGTGGACGATCTTATTGAGGGCTTAATCAGGTTGATGAATACTGATGATCTGCATGAGCCGGTGAATCTTGGGAACCCAGGCGAGTTTACGATCAAAGAGTTGGCGGAAGAGGTCGTGCGTATTTGCGGATCGGATTCGGGCGTGACGTATTTGCCGCTGCCTCAGGATGACCCGAGACAACGCAGGCCGGATATTTCACGCGCACAAGCGCTACTTGGTTGGAATCCGACAATTCCGCTGCGCGAAGGTTTGGAAAAAACGGTGGCGTATTTTAAGGCAAGAGTGATAAGTGATAAGTGATAAGTGATGGGTGATTGGTGATGAGCTAAGAAGAGACAAGTTCAACAAGAAAGGAAAACCAAGATGAGACCTCACGAAAAATTGGAAGTATGGGAACGGGCCGTAGACTTCGTGGTAAGAGTTTACAAGTTAACAGAGTCGTTTCCGAGGGAAGAGAAGTTCGGATTAACCTCACAAATACGGAGAGCGGCCGTTTCGGTACCTGCAAACATAGCCGAAGGAGCAGCGCGTCAGTCTCCCAAGGAATTCAGTCATTTCCTGTCGAATGCTCAAGGTTCAGCAAGTGAACTGGCAACGGAAATGCTGCTGGCACGCCGCCTCGGCTACCTGAGCGAACATGACTACTGTGTGAGTAGCGACGAACTGGACATCATAGGTCGCATGATCTTCGGCCTATCTCGCAGCATTAAGCGTCGCAACGCTTAGCCAACAACTGTAGTTCACTCATCACCTGTCACCTATCACTTATCACTCGTATGAGAGTTCTCCTGCTCAACCAATGCTTTTATCCTGACGTCATGGCGACGGCTCAGCAGCTCACCAGCCTCGCGCAGGAGCTCGCTGAGCGCGGACACGCCGTCACGGTGATTGCGAGCGATCGCGGATACGATGATCCCTGGGACCGGTTTGCACGCTTTGAGATATGGCAGGGTATTACGATCATTCGCATCCCGTCGCTGGCATTTGGAAAAGCGGCAAAATGGCGCCGGGCTTTAAACTTCGCAACCTTCTTAATTAATTGTGCGCTCAGACTATTGCTGCTCCCGCGATTTGATCTAGTCATCGCCTTAACTTCGCCGCCGTTGATTTCGGTGCTCGGTTCACTTTTCGTTCAGCTAAAAGGTGGACGATTCTGCTTCTGGGTTATGGATCTGAATCCGGATGAAGCCGTCGCCGCGGGTTGGCTCAAGGAAGGATCACTGACGGAACGAATTCTCGGCAGCTTCCTGCGATACAGCCTGCGACATACTGAGAGCGTAATCGTTCTGGATCGCTTCATGAAGCAGCGCATCCTGGCAAAAGGAATTCCGGAAGAGCGAATTGCAGTCGTGCCGCCCTGGGACCTTGGCGACGCGATTTCCTACGACGAGAAGGGAAGGAAATCATTCCGCGAGCGACACAATCTCTCGGAGAGTTTTGTCGTGATGTACTCCGGCAATCACAGTCCCTGCCACCCGCTCGACACGTTGCTCGAAGCGGCTCAACGTCTCTCAACTCGCAAAGAGATTGCGTTTTGTTTCGTGGGCGGTGGCAGCGAACAGAGAAAGGTCAAAGCTTTCGCCGCTCGCCATAATTTAAGCAACATCACCTGTCTTCCATATCAGCCGCTTGACGAATTGTCTGGCTCTCTTTCGTCAGCCGATCTCCACGCGGTCGTAATGGGCGACGAGTTTACCGGAATCGTTCATCCCTGTAAGGTCTACAACATTCTGACGATTGGCACTCCCATCTTGTATATCGGGCCAAAGGAGAGTCACGTTGGCGATATCGCGGCGCAAACTCAAAATGGATATGCGGTTTACCAAGCGCGCCACGGTCAGGCCGAAAGAGTTGTTGGCCACATCCTGGAAGCTGCGGGACAGAAATCGTTGCGACGATCTCGAAGCGCACCAGCGTTAGCCAGTAGATTCCGGAAAGATGCACTGTTGCCGCGAATGATTGAGCTGCTGGAAGCAAAAGCGGTGAACCGCGAACCAAAAACAGAAAATCGTAAACTGACTACTGACTTCTGACCCTAGCGGAGGGATCGCCTCTTTGAATACCTACTTCGCCATTTTTCTAATCGCAACTTTCTCAGCATTGGTAATCACTCCGCTGATTCGCCGCCTCAGTGTGCGATTCAGGTTACTCGATGTTCCATCGGATGGCCGCAGGATGCACAAAAACGCCATACCCCGGCTAGGTGGCGTGGCGATCTATGCTTCGGTGGTAATCGCCCTCTCAACGCTTCCACTTGTCGACAATCTGTTAACGCAATCTCTCAACGCTCATGTCCCACAACTGCTAATAACGCTCCTTCCAGCGACGCTTGTGCTGCTTCTTGGTATCTATGACGACCTCCACGGTGCAAACGCAACAGTGAAGTTCATCGCCCTTGGTTTGATTTCTACCTTGTTCTACGCGATGGGCGGAAGAATCGAAGTACTTGCCATACCTTTCATAGGAGCGGTCCATCTTCCTTCGACGCTGGCGTTCATGGTCACGGTTTTGTGGCTTGTGGGTATTGCGAATGCGTTCAACCTGATCGATGGCCTGGATGGGCTTGCTTCCGGCGCGGCGCTATTTTCATCGTTGGTTATTCTGGTAGTGTCACTTGCGCAGGAAAATCCCTTCATGATTGTGGTGACCCTGGTTCTGTGCGGCGCGCTCGCCGGCTTCCTGCGCTACAACTTTAATCCCGCATCCATCTTTCTCGGTGACTCAGGCGCACTCTT
>JBGPNE010000319.1:0-4519 GCA_041487335.1 Pyrinomonadaceae bacterium | reverse complement strand
GCTACTCTTCTTCTTCGCCTCCGCGGATTCGGCCCTCGGCTCTCGCCTGGTCAACGATCTTATGTGCCAGTTGGCCCGGAACGGGATCGTAATGCGAGAACTGCATGTGGAAGGAGCCGCGTGCCGCGGTAATCGAATTCAGCGTTGATTGGTAGTTAAGCATCTCAGACATAGGCACCTGGGCCTTAATCGCCTGCTGGTTACCGCGCGTCTCCATGCCCTGTACGCGGCCACGCCGGGAGTTAAGGTCGCCCATGATGTCACCGCTGTATTCTTGTGGAGCGACGACCTCGACATCCATGATGGGTTCGAGCAGTGCCGGTTTAACTTTCTCCATTGCGGCACGGAAAGCTTTGCGACCCGCGGCCCGGAAAGAGTGTTCGTCGGAATCGACGCTGTGATAGGACCCATCGATGAGCTGGACTTTGAAATCCACCAACGGATAGCCGGCAATCGCCCCTGATTGCGCTGCTTCGACGATGCCTTTCTCAATTGCCGGACGAAACTGCTGCGGGACCGCACCGCCGAAGATTTTGTCCTCGAAGACAAAGCCACTGCCCCGCGGCAATGGCTCGAAGACGCATTTGCAGTCCCCGAATTGTCCCCGGCCGCCGGTTTGCTTCTTGTGGCGGCCCTGCACCTCGGCGCGCTGCGTGATTGTCTCCTTATAAGGAACCTTAGGCGGATGAAGCATCACTTCCACGGCGTAACGTTTCTTTAATTTCTCAACAACCGTCTCAACGTGGAGTTGGCCCGAACCCGAAAGCAGAAATTCCTTTGTCTGGGCGTCGCGGCTGAAGTGAAGGGCCGGATCCTCTTCCAAAATCTTGTGCAACGCTACGCTAATCTTTTCCTCGTCCTGCCGCGACTTTGGCTCGATCGCAAAAGCGATGGCTGCTTCAGGATACTCGACTGGATCGTAAACAATTGGCGACTGCTTATCGCAAAGCGTGTCGCCGGTCTGCGTCTCTCTCAGTTTTACACATGCGATGATGTCGCCGGCGTGAGCCTCGGGCACTTTATCGAGTTGTTTGCCCTGAATTGCATGCAAGGCGCCGAGCCGCTCCATCGTTCCTCGCGAAGAGTTGAATACATTCGCATCCGTTTGCAGATGCCCGCTGATAACCTTCATCACGTTTATGCGACCGGCAAATGGATCGGCGACTGTACGGAAGCAATAAGCTGAAAAGGGCTCGCTGTCGCTGTAACGGCGGGCAATCTTGTCCGCATCGGGACCAGCGTCTACAGGGCGGCCATACTCCGCCTCGTGATGCGCCGGGTCTGGCGCATAATCGACAATGCCGTTAAGCAAAGCTCGGAGTCCCACCAGCGTCGCGCCGGACACCGCGAAGACCGGGCAGAGCTTACTCTGCGCTATGGCCTTGTTTATGTTTGGCAGAATGTCCGCCTCTTCGAGTGTACCCTGCTCAAGATACTTCTCGAGCAAAGCGTCGTCGGATTCGGCTACCAGCTCAATCAGCCGCTCTCGTGCTTTCTCAACAAAATCGCGACCCTGGGAGGGCACGTCAATTTCCTTCGCCTGGCCGTCAGCACCCAGTTCATATGCCTTCATGTGAACAACATCAACCACGCCCCGAAAGTCCTTCTCTTTTCCAATAGGCAGCGTGAAAGGAATGATTGCGCGGCTGAACGTGCTCTGAGCACTCTCGAGGGCCCTGCCAAAATCCGAATGCTCTTTATCGAGTTTTGTAATTACCATCACGCGCGGCACGATAAACTCATTCGCGTAGGCCCAGGTCTTCTCAGTCTGAACCTCAACACCTTTTACTGCATCAAGCACAACAACGGCACAGTCAGCTACCCGAAGCGCCGGGCGCGCGTGAGAAACGAAGGCCGCATATCCTGGCGTGTCTATAAAGTTTAGTTTCGTTTCGCGGTGATCTAAATGAGCGAGTGAAATATTGAGCGTGATTTTGCGGGCGATGGAGTCTTCTTCGAAATCGGTAACGGTGGTGCCTTCGTCGACTTTACCCCAGCGAGGTGTTGCTCCGGCGACGTAGAGAAGCGAACTTATAAGTTGCGTCTTTCCTACGTCGCCATGTCCGATGACAACAAGGTTGCGAATAAACTCGGTCGTGTAGGCTTTCATCACGATAATTCCTTTCAGGCATGCGGTTTTAAGCGAAGGATACCCATCCGTGTCGGTTAAAGCTCCGAGGTACTTCGCAGGATGTGTTCCGGGTGGCTGGTAATTTATCCGAGCGCCAAGGGTAAAGGCAAGTTAGGGTGATTGATCACCGGTCAATGCCCGCCAGTATTCCCGATGGTGTGATGTAACCAGCGCTGCAAATACTTTCCTCGAAGCCATCTCTGGCCGCAGAATTTGCATCGGAGTAAGTGTCAACGGTTCAAAGGAGCTTAGGAGAAAATAACTATGTTTTACCGAAAAATGCTTTCGTTTGCCGCAGCTTTGGTTCTCGCATTTACGGCCGCTGAGGCGGTGTTTGCCAAAACATCAACTGACAGGAACAACAGCGATAAAAAGAATGCGCGGGTATCGGCTCCGCTGAATATTGCAATCCTGATGCAGGATGATCTTATTTCACAGGTTGGTAACGAGCTCAACGTTACACGCGATTTCATACGCTCATTGCCCGAAGGATCGCGCGTGATGGTTGGCTACATCACAGCCGGAACGCTACAGGTCCGGCAGCCGTTTACAACCGATCTAGAGATGGCAGCTCGCTCGTTGCGCATTCCAAGATCAAGCGCAAGCGGGTCACCGTTTAATCCTTATGTCGAGGTGATCGAGGCCCTGCGCAGGTTTGACGCCAATTGGAAAGGCAAGAACGCCGTTTTGCTAATCTCGGATGGCTTGGACATCTCGCGCGGTTTTGATGTCACATCTTCGGGTCAAACTCTCGACCTGCAACGGGCGATCAAACAAGCAAATGATCGCAACGTCGCGGTTTATACGTTTTATGCGCCAGCGGTTGGCCTTACTAGCCGAAGCCGCATTGCGGCCAGCTACGGCCAGAATTCACTGAACCGTCTAGCTAATGAAACTGGTGGCAAAGCCTTCTTTCAGGGCACGACTGGCTTCGTAACTTTCGACTCTTACTTCCAACGCCTGCGCCAGATGCTGAACGAGCAGTATGCCAGGGCATACTGAGCAGGGCTAACCTGATATGAAGGCTTAAAGTGCCTTCAGTGGAAACCGCAAACGCCGTCGGGGGCAATCTCCCGGCGGCGTTTTTCCGCTTGACAGTTTGCGTAAAATCAATAGGCTTCGCGTTGGCGTCTGGCTTGGCCCGCAAAGAGGCGGGATGGTAAAGTTGAAAGCACAGCCGAAGGAATCTTCTGCAACCGAAGACTTCCGGCCCAGTGGCGGCTCACGTTTAATTGACTGGCAAAGTGCGCGCATACTGTCTAATCGTTGAAGGGGCCTACCTGTCGGAAACTGAAGCCGAACATGCCCTGCGTGACCCATTCATCGAGGACTGGGTCGAACAGACCGGCCACTTTCGTATCCACAACATGGATGAAATACAGATTACGCCCGGTGTGACGCTTGGCTCTCTGGGGGTAGTGATGCTCGATGAGCGAGTGTTTGAGATTGCCAGCACTGATCCGGAGCATCCCTTAACGGAGCACAAGGCCAAGGGCGTCGCCGAGGCGCTGCGCCGGCAGGATATGTTTGAAGAGATCAAGGTCGAGCCACTCGGAGAGGAATGAAAGATTGTCTTTACGAGCGGCGGAATCCATGGTGAGCAGCGGACTTGAGACCAGGTTTCTAGAAGGACGTGTGGTCGCAATAATAGGAGACATCACACGCCAGCACGTAGAGGCAATCGTAAACGCAGCCAACTCGTCGCTCATGGGTGGTGGCGGAGTTGATGGCGCAATTCATCGAGCCGGTGGACCAGCAATTCTCGAGCAGTGCCGCGAGATTCGTCGAATGCAATATCCGCAAGGTCTGCCCACCGGAGAAGCCGTAATCACAACAGCCGGAGATTTACCAGCGCGCTATGTCATCCATACGGTTGGACCAGTATATGGAGAGCATAGGGGGCGCGAAGCAGAACTACTAGCCGCTTGTTACAAGAATTCGCTGGCGCTTGCCGCAAACCAACCCCTCACTTCCATAGCCTTCCCCGCCATTTCGACTGGCATCTACGGATATCCACGGTCCGGAGCGGCGGCAATAGCCTCCGAGGCAATGCGCGAATTTCTGACAGCGGATAACCTCCTCACAGAAGTACGTCTGGTCTTCTTTCAAAAGAGTGATCTGGAAGTCTTCCTGGAGAATCAGAAGTTCAATGGACCGCTTCTGTAATTAGCTAAAGGTTCCAGGAACATGTGATTGTGATGAGAGCCATCGAGGAAGACTCTGTCGGTATTTACTGTCAAGCGGGATTACGTGTTGTTTAAATTTGATAATGCGTCACCGGAACAGAAATGATCGAAAGTGCTAAAGAAATGGGTCTTCGGGAGAATCTATGGGTAAAAACGTGGGTGGAGCCCGCAACGTAGTGGACCACAGAGCAGGAAAACCAAG
>JBGPNE010000318.1:0-4520 GCA_041487335.1 Pyrinomonadaceae bacterium | reverse complement strand
CGGACGTGGGCACGACCCAGACACGCGCGCCAAGCTTTTCAAAATAGTCAGCCAGGAATCGGTTGCCGGCAATTACCCCATCGCAATGGCTAACAATACGCTCGGTGTACGGCGTTTTGAAGGCGAGCCAGATTGCGTCGTCAACGTCGAAGAGGCGCTTCGGGCCTGCGAAGCGTTCTAGCGTCGCCCTACCGGTGACTAACTCGCGCCGAAGCCAAGTGATATCGGTTCTTCTGGAAGCCATCACACCGGGGAGACGCGCGACGATCCCCAAGGGCACGAGGCGTGCTACCTTGTAGGGGAAGATTGGCAAGTAGGACTCCGCCACGTGCACTCCCAGCTGATAGAGTGGCGCGATGAATTGGCGAACTCGGAACCTGCTTGACGGGTCATCCCTACCCAAGGTTAGCGCGGTCACTCTGATCATTCATCGGCCTCGCCCAAACGGTCATACGCCCGGTCTGCCCGATTGCGCTCAGGAGATAGCTGAGGGGGAGAAGGCCAACGTATTTCCTTCCCCGCCCCGCTGGAAAGGTGCTTAATCTCTGAGCCAGGCTTGGAAAGAGTTTACGGTCTTTCAGTAGATAGCCCAAGCTCGCGACAACATTATCGACGTCCCTTTGATAGAAGATTCTTTCCATTCGCCAGCCACCTCGTTCTAACACTCTTGCCATCGTTCGAGGGGTATAATGATACAAATGGTTCGGCAGGTGCAAAGCGTACCATGTGCTCTTGAAGAGAGAGAATTCTAGCGATGCCGCATTGGGTACCGAGAGCGCTAACCAGCCACCTGGGCGCGCCCATTTTCGCAATTTTCGCAACGCTTGGATAGGGTTGTGCAAGTGCTCTAGTACCATCCAGCCAACAATCAGGTGATAGCTTAGCCCGTCGTCAGGTGCTGTCTCCAGGCTTCCGCAATGAACCGGATAGCCGAGTGAGCGTGCCCATGTCGCGGCTCTTTCTGAAAACTCTATTCCCTTAACTTGCCAACCCACTCTTGCCATCCGGTGAAGAAAAGCGCCCGACGCGCAGCCTATCTCCAGCACGCGGCCCGGGGGCAACCGGGGTAGTCTTACGATATTTAGCTCGATTACTTGTTTGGCGATTCGTTTCCACAGCGGCGGCGAGGAACGAGCCAACTCAGCCGGATCGACGCGCGTCGTTAGATATGGGCCGTAATCTTGCGGGTAGTAGAATCCGATGGTTTCCGGTGTTGGCCGCGGATCTGTGCGCAACAAGCCGCAGGTGCGACATTTAACTACCTGAAAGTCTCCGGGTAAATTGTGCAACCGGTCGCGACCGACCAAGACGAGTTCGTCATTCGCGGGACAATCGAGCGGACATGGGTGATTCTCTAAGACTACATCTTCGAAGCGCATTTACTTCTTCACCGCTACAGCCGACCAGCCTAGTGGGTCGTCCTTTCTGTGGTTCAAACTATCTAACGCCAGCAGTGCGCACTGGGTTATCCCTTTGACAAAGTTTGTTAACAACCACGGAAGCACTGGACAGCTTTGGCAGTTTGAGAAATCATCGTTTAGGGCCATTCTCGCCATCAATTTGATGCGCTAAGCGTCTTTCCAAAAATAGAGTTTGCAGCAGCAGATTGGCAAGCAGGAATGCGCTGGCCGTAACCGCCAGCCCGATCAGTCCATAGCGAAAGAACATCAGGACTTTCACCGGAAGGCAAAGGCTATATGTCCACAGACTTAGCTTGGTCGGAGTTCTGGTGTCGCCCATCGCATAAAAGGTCTTGGAAGAAATGTGTCCCATCGCGCCGCCGACGAAATAACCGCCCAACGCCGCCATTATCAACCACAGCGCTCTCACGTTTTCCGTTGTAACTCCTACGTGGCCGATGAGCAATCGTAGAACTGGTTCACCGAAGAAGAGCAAAATCAAATAGGCGGACCCGGTCAGTATTCCGAGCAACGCTAGCCGCTTACGGTATGTGCTCCTGAACGATAGCCAATTGGCTGTCTTAGCTTGAACGCTCAACAGGGGCAGCGCTGGAGACGCCACAGCCTTATCCGAGATCAGACTAAACCCTCCGTAGATCTGTTGTCCCAGATAGAGTGTTGATAGTCCGCCAGCAGCTACCATTGACGCGAGGAAGCGATCAACGAGCGGGTCGGCCTGATAGTAAGCCGTGCCGAAGATCAGGGGCCATACGCGCCGTCGGGCTTCGAAAACGACGGGTGCGCGCCACTGCGGCCGCTGCCAGCGCACCGTACCGGGCAGAAGCCACAACAACTGCAGTCCCGCACGCAAGCCTAAAGCCCAAGCAGCGGCGGCAACTCCGAGACGCGGCAGGAGCCAGATGAGAAGCGCCAACGCCAGAAGCGCGGAGAGCGCCGCGGAGAGTTCCACGCGGACAAACTTGCGCCGAGCCTGCAGCCCCGACAGCGGCACGGCGGCAGCCGCCGAAAGTACCATCGTAAACATTTGAATACGCGCCACGTTGACCGTCAGTGCTTGAGCCTTCGGTGAGAATCCCGGAACCAGCCAAGGCACCCAGTAACCGGCGGTGGCGCCGAAAGCCAGTGCGAGCAATACAAAAACGCAGCTTACTCCGACAAAGAAGGACCAAAGGCTTGGACCGAACGCGCCCTCATCCTCCGTGGCAAGGAGAGGTACTAGAACCACCGTCAGCGAGTTGCTGCAGATGCTGAGGATAACTTGCGGCAGCGCGATCGCGGCAAACAAGGCATCCGTTTCAATGCCAAGTCCCAAGCGAGTAATGACCCACCACTGGGTCAGAAGTGTCAGCAAAACGTTACCACCGGCCAAGCAAGCGAGAGTGAGAGTAATCCCCATCAAGATGGAAACGGACCCCTGTGGTCGATCGCGTTCGCCAGAATGCCGTAATGGCTTAAGTAATAACCCTAACGCTGGCCTCCAAACGACGGCAAGTAACAAGGCCCTGAATCGTCAGTACGGTGACGAGCGTGGCAAGAGGCGGGTCTCAATTATAAGGGCTGGACGCCCGCAGACCAAGGAAGTTATACACCTCCAGGTCCTTTGCAGGCATACTTAATGTCGGATGTCTCATAAGCGAGTTCCAGGTTGGTGGGTAGGCATTGCGCGACTTGCGATCCTGTTGCGGCGCTTTTGGGCGGCAAGGTAAGCTTCCCGGCCGGACTCGGCCTTGTCGTCGCGTCGGGGCAGGAAGAAAGGAGCGGATGAATCTTGAGCATGAACAGCGGCGGGTGCTCTTCCTTGTGCCCGTTCCTCCACCGGTTGGCGGAGTGGCGCAGGTCTCCCAAGGTCTGATTGATTCTGAGCTGCAAGGCGAGTTCAACCTCGAGGTGCTTAACCTCGCCAGGCGGCGTGGCGAGCGGCTGAGGACATTTACCGTTGACGCTTCGAGCTTCTACTTTGCTGGTCTGGTATGGCTCAAGCTGATCGCCAAACTCATCTCTTTTCGCCCGCACGTGGTATACATCGCTTCCTGCTATGACTGGAGCTACCTGCGAGATGTGGTCTTAATGCTCACAGCTAAGCTCTTCAGCGCGAAGGTGGTCTGCCATTTTCATGGCCGGCGCAGTGGACCGCTCTTCGCTGAGCCGCGTGCCATCGTCCGTTTGTTCTTGCGCTGGACGAGATATTCGTTCGATAAGATCATCTTTCTCTCTCAGGGGTTGAAAGAGTCGCTACTGCCAATTTTTGGGACAGCGAAAGCGAAAGCAGAAGTGATCCCTAATTTCGTTGATGTGCGCGAATTTCGTCCATCCTACATTTCGGACGCGCATGAGGCTAGAATTATTTTCATTGGGCGCCTGAGTGATGACAAAGGGATTTTCGAGTTGCTGAAAGCGACATCGCTGCTCCTTGATGAGGGCAGGGCTCTGCAATTAGATATCCTCGGCGTGGGTGAGACCGACGATGAGGAACGAGTTGTCCAGAGGTTCGCAAGCAGAGCAGGTCTCGAAGCAATCGCGCTCTTTCACGGCGTCAAGACCGGGCCGGAGAAAGCCCGATTGCTGGCCGCGGCGACTCTGTTCGTCTTGCCCTCGAAGCTTGAGGTATTTCCGCTTGCCTTACTTGAGGCTTACGCCAGCGGGCTTCCGGCGGTCTGCGCGCGGGTGGGCGCAGTTCCAGAGATTCTCAAGGAAGGAGAGAACGGTTTTCTGGTGCAGCCCGGAGACACTGTAGCGTTAGCAGATTGCGTGCGGCGCATCCTCGATGATGAAAAACTTCGGCAAGCTATGGGATCTAACAATCGTTTGGCTGCCGAATCACTGTACGGCAAGGATCAGGCAGTGCGAAGACTGTCGGAGATCTTCCGCTCTCTTTGCAAGCAGAATTAGGCCGCAGAATCAGAATAGTTAAATCGACGGCGCACGTCTGATTTCCATCTATTCAATGACAGCCGCGAGCTATGAGAACTTTGTGAAACGCGAAGTATTTACGCTTGCTCGAAGAGCCACTAGCCGACTTTCTCGCCGGGCAAACCGTGAAGCCGATCGCATCCCTTGAGCGCAAGAGTGTTAGCCTCATAACAACCAAGCGGGCAAGGG
>JBGPNE010000317.1:0-4523 GCA_041487335.1 Pyrinomonadaceae bacterium | reverse complement strand
TGAATAAGGAACGAATCAAAATCGCCACCACGAAACTCCAACGGGCGGCTCGGATCTGATTTAACTTCGGCCGCGAATTGCTGCCAGATCTCTTCGAGCGTATCGTGACTCCAGCGGCGATGCTTGGCAACGTAAGGATCGTACGCTCCGAGAGGCGGCTCGCCACTGTCGTCATCCCACCCCGACTGCATGATGGCCTCTAGCAGCCGGCCCGCACCGTCCGTCTCTATCAGTCGTTCCGAGAACACATCCCAGTCGTCCTGTACGAGATCGATGATAGCCGTGCCATGCTCCATCGGGGGACCCTCTGCAGGCTGATACGACGAGAGCAAGTTCTTGAACACGTCGTAGAGGCTTGAGACCGGCATGATCGGCTGATTCCGGCTACGGCAGCTCGGGCACATTCCGAGGCGTGTGCTCTGCGTCACGACATATTCCCGTAGCCATGGGTGAGTGAAGCAATTGGGACAAGCGCTGACGAGTTTGGGCCTATGCAGTGACATACAGGAGCCGCCTTCTGATGATCAGTGAAAATTGTAGGTGAATTCGCCTGGATATGGCAACCTCTCTCATGAGAAGATAAGAAAAATGGGCCGGCCTATTCGGTAATAGGCCATGGGAAAAATGAGAGCTCAAGAACGCCAACGACTTTCAGCACATCTTACAGAAAAACTTCGGGAGATCGGCGTTGATTGGGAGCGACCAAATCTCCCAAGCGTCGGCCCGATTACGATTCTGGAACAGTACGAGTGGCCACCCTATCCCATGCCTCCGCAAGACGAAACTGATGGTCTTGTTTGCGTGAACCACAGCTCCAATAATGAGGGAAGCTATCAGCTGCATTTTACCGGCTTTTATTTGCTGTTCTTCGAGCAGACGTACGGGATGTTTTCTAAGACTGCGATTCACGAGGGCGCGCATGTGATGGAGTGGTACGAGCGGATGCAAGCAACGGGAAACAAATTCACTGCGTACGATTTAGAAAAATTCCAAAGAAGTTACCACGGGACAAGATTCAGTGAATGGAATTCGCGGCTCCTCGAAAAAGCGCGACAGCTTGGCTACACGGAGGGTGGACTTATCCCTTCAGGGATGGAGGGACTCTTTGGAACCTGACGCTATATGATGCTGTGTTGGGGTCTGCGTTGGGCTTTCAATTCTAGACAGTCTTAGGTGAACCGCCCGCTCATGTTGTCGTTTCACCTCTCAAAGTCCGGCCGCTCCCGCCTCCGCCGCTTTTTCTCCGTAATCTTTGATCACACATGCCCGTTCGCGCCCCCAAATCTTTCCCTCGACCCATAGCTTCGCCAGCTCCAGCGCGCAGCGGTCGGCCTCGCGGCTCGTGCGAATCACTGAAATAAACAATTTAATTGTTGTTGACAGGCCAACTTTGCTAGACCTATATTTCCGTCCCGGAGCAAATTAGGGGTCGCGATGAGCGAGCCCGCAGTATTCTCGGCCGGCTTTATACATTGGATCAATGGCACTACTAGGCGAAGAAGTAGTTGAAGAATGGCTGAATCGGAAGGGCTATTTTACGATTCGAGGTATTAAGCTCGGCGTGCATGAAATGGACATTCTCGCTTTTAGGCCACATGAAAATGGCAATCATGAATGTCGCCATGTCGAAGTTCAAATTTCAACGAATCCGATTGCGTACATCTCGAAGGTGCCTAAACAACTGCAGAAAACTCGTGGAATAGCACCAGACAATGCAAAGACACGGCAACCCGAGGAGCTTGCTGTTGGTGTAGAGGAGTGGATTAGGAAGAAGTTCGACCACCCTAAAAAGATTGCCTTGCGTAATCGACTTTGGCGGGGGAAGTGGACTCGGGAACTAGTGATTAATGCGGTACGGCATCCTGAAGAACTAGAAGTATTTAAGTCAGCAGGAATCACAGTTTTACATTTCGAACAGATTGTTGGCGAAATGCTCGCAATGGAGACAATCATTTCCTCAGCCGCTGGAAGCGATCTTCTTACGTTAATGCAACTTGGCGCTAAAGGTGGCATTCATACCCCTCCCACACAGCTTCTCGAAGCCATCAAAGACGAAGTCGAAGAGGAAGAGGGATCGTAATAAAGAGTTGGATGAGCTTTTCTCAAGCCGATGCACTATTTGCTAGCCGCCCTTCTAATTGTTACCGTCTCGTGGTTTCTTTGGCCTCCACTTGCTCTAGCGATGGCAATTGTGGCTGTTGGTAACTTTCGCCGTATCGTTGTACGTAATGCCGCTTTTTGGAATGCCACAGCAATTTTCACCGTCGGTCTTGTGTGGGGCGTAGTCATGGCCGTTGCCACTACGTTCTTGTCGAATGCCGTTACCACTTCAAGTGTCGTCAAAATCTTTTTGCTTGTTGAGGGCTTCTTTGCTGTTGGATATGTCGGTTATGCTCCAGCTCCAGAAGATCGAATCATGTTCAATAAGGCGGGTCAGACTGCGAAGGTTGGAATGATTTGCTATCTTGTCACTGGAATCATTGTAGCTGTCATTTCACGTTAGACAGTCAGTGACACGGCTCAGGCTTTCGTTTCAGGCAAAAAAAAGCGGTCGGGAGTCTTTTCCGTTGTGTTGGCTTGAAGCGCCCCTTAAATGACCCTGTCAGTTCCCCTCCCAGGGTTTTCCCTCGATCCATAACTTCGCCGGCTCCAGAGCGTAGCCATCGGCCTCGCGTCGTCCTACTTGACGATGCAGGACTTTGTGACAAGCTTTAAACAGGAGCAGGCCACAACTTCAGGCATCTGACTGACTTTTCCAAATCCCGACGGTGAGGTTAAATACAATGGAAATAAAACCAAGCGGTTCACAGCCCTCCGGCAAAGGGCCGGCGGAGAATTTCACCGGCAGTGTGCGCATCGATCCCTTGTTTCAGGCGCCCGGTCCGGCGCGCGCGCTCGGCGCCAGCGTCACGTTCGAGCCAGGCGCCCGGACCGCGTGGCACACGCATCCGCTGGGGCAGAACCTGATCGTGATATATGGTTGCGGCCTGGTGCTGAGCTGGGGCGGTCCAATGGAGAAGATTCGGCCGGGCGACGTCATCTGGTGCCCGCCGGCTGAGAAGCACTCGAGCCATGTCGCCTCTACCAAATCGTCTTCCAGTAATTGTTTAGCCTGGTCGTGGCATCATCAAGCGTAGTCTCATTCAAACGAAGCTCCGTGGCCATGGAAGTGTAAGAGGAAGCCCACGTCGCGGGAGGAATCTCGATTCTGACCGGAACCTCGTGCGTACAGCGGGTTGAGAAAATCTCATTCACCGCTCGTTTCACGATGGGAGGATCGGGAAGTCCATAGTTCAACAACAAAATAATATCGGCGAGGTCCTTCACCCTTGTGTTGAGGCGATCTTCGAACGGGCGCGTCAGCGCATGAACCTTTTCCGCAAGATGCTGAGCCCGCGAGGTGGCGCGGAAGGTTGGAATCTGGATTTCAGCAAACGACAGCAAGTCGCTGCCTTTAATTTCCTCCAGCGGCGCGATCAATGGATCGCCGACACCAACGTCGATCTTGATACGATCAAAGGACCGTCCATCGAGTCGCGCCTCGACCGAGAACCGATAGGTTTTAACGCCCTGGGTCGGAAGCTCTTCTTCGCCGCCTTCAGCGACAAGAAAAACGAATCTGTCTTCGTTCGCCCGTCTTAGTTCCTCCCGCAGTTTTTCGCTAAGCGCAGAGAGCGTCTTGGATTCGTCGCTCAAAAAAGCGAGATCAACGGTGAGATCGAGATCTTTAGTCATGCGCGCGAGGTTTCCCAACCGTAGCTCCAGCGCAAATCCTCCTTTGAGAATCCAGGGGCTGTTTTTCTCTTGTTGCAGCCTGACCGTAGAGCGCTCAAACACAACGCGTTTCCGTAGGCGAATGAGGGGCTCACTTTCTCGCTCCGCGCGTTGTCTCAGCCGTTCTTCCAGCGCCGCGCGAAAGGCGGTGTCCGTCTTGTACTGCATGATCACTCTTTGATCGCCACTTGAAGAGTGGCTTGAGTCGAGGGAGCAATGTCGTCGGGCATTTTTGCCATTACATCGAGCAGGTCTTTTTTACTCACGAGACCCTTTCGGATCGCATCCTTGGTTACCGCGGAGAGTCTCTCATCGTCGAGATGCGCTCGCGCCAGATCGAGAATAGTTCGTAGAGGTTTCGTGATCGGGAGACCTTCGCGGCGGTCTACCTCGGTTTTTTTGACAGTTGCCTTGTGAAGAACGACCCCCTTGGCGACTTTCTTCCGAAAATTCGGCGGCACCGTCAGATGAGCCTTTGCCGGGAGCAGGTCGCCTAGCTCGTATAGCGCTGCGGCGGTCTCGTGTGACACGACGCCTTTTTTCCGGCTCCAGAGCCACCACCGCATCAAATCTTCGTGCGCCGCTGCCGGAAATTTTTTGAGACGATATATGCCGTGCTCTACGCGAATCCAGTTTCCCTGCTTGATGTGAAAGTGTTGATGCGGATAGTCATATCCGAGAGCTTTGGCGTCCGATGATGTGAAATAGCCCTGCTGACTCTCCGCTACCTGGTAGAGTTGGTCGGCGCG
>JBGPNE010000316.1:0-4531 GCA_041487335.1 Pyrinomonadaceae bacterium | reverse complement strand
TCCATGGTCTGGGTGTTACGCTTCATCCAGCACAAAGAGCGGAGGCAAGCCCGCCTTCCCAACCTTTGAGATTCTCTGACTAGACCGGTTCGTTTGGTAGAAAGCCTCTCAATCACCAAGTTACTTTCTCAAGTCTGAGGGGTTCGAGGTCAGGAAGGCGGGCTTGCCCCCGCTCTTTCCGGTGTAACTCCCCACTACTACTGACTACTGACCACTGACTACTGACCACTCTTCTGTTTCTCCAACAACTCCTCCCACTCAGAATGGATAAAACCCAGCTCCGGTTTGTCGACACGTTCATAGGTGTGCGAACCGAAGAAGTCGCGCTGCGCCTGAGTTAAATTGAGTGGCAAATTGGCTGAGCGATACATGTCGAAGTATCCCAGGCTCGACGACATGGCCAGCGCCGGTAAACCTTGCTGCATGGCTGTGCTCACGACTGTGCGCCATCCCGGTTGCGCTTGCTCCATCTTTGATTTGAACTCGGCGTCTAGCAGAAGATTGGCAAGGCTCGGGTTGCGCAGATAGGCTTCCTTGATTTTTCCCAAAAACTTTGCACGAATGATGCAGCCGCCCTGCCAGATGCGCGCGACCTCGCTAAGGTTGATGTTCCAGCCAAACTGGTCTGAACCAGCCTTGATCAGATTCATTCCCTGCGCATACGAACAGATCTTGGAAGCGTAGAGCGCATCGTGAATATAACTTTTCATGGTCTCGCTGAGTTCGCCAAATTTGCTGGTTGTGCGCGCGCTGATCTGCTTGCTCGCCTCAACGCGTGCGTCCTTCTGCGACGAAAGTATTCGCGCCACGATTGCGGCGTCGATGGTTGGAATTGGCACGCCCAAATCCAACGCGATCTGGCTCGTCCACTTGCCAGTTCCCTTTTGACCAGCTTTGTCGAGAACCAATTCGACCAGCGGCTTTTCAGTTTCCGGGTCTTTAACGCACAGAATTTTTGCCGTTATTTCAATAAGGTAAGACTCGAGATCGCTGCGGTTCCATTCATCGAAGACGTCAGCCATCTCTGCTGCGGTTAACCCAAAGCCTTCGCGCATCAGCCCGTAGGCTTCAGCGATGAGTTCCATGTCGCCATACTCAATACCGTTGTGAACCATCTTCACGAAATGGCCCGACCCACCCGGGCCGATGTAGGTCACACACGGTCCATCGGGAACTTTCGCGGCGATGGCTTCCCAAATTGGGCGAACCTGTTCATAAGCCTCTTTCTCACCTCCGGGCATCAGGCTCGGTCCCAGCAACGCGCCCTTCTCTCCGCCGGACGTTCCCGATCCAATCATGAAAAGGCCGAGCTCTTTCAACTCCTGTTCGCGGCGTTCGGTGTCTTTGAAATGGGAGTTGCCGCCGTCAATGATGATGTCGCCTTGATCGAGGAAGGGTTTGACCAAACTAATAGTCCAGTCGACCGGATCACCAGCCTTAACTAAAAGAATTCTCTTGCGCGGGCGTTCAAGCGAGCGAACACACTCTTCCGGCGACTGCACCCCAATAATTTGCTTACGACTTTCGCGCGCGATAAATGCCTCAAGCACCGCGGGCTCGCGATCGTAAACCGCAATCGGAAACCCGTTGCGCTCGATGTTGAGCGCAAGGTTTTGACCCATCACGCCGAGACCAATCAGTCCAATGCTGGCAGCTTTACCCATATCATTCCAATCTGAAATCGCCGAATGCCACTCAAAGGAGTGCAGAGTTCAACCTTCAGGTTGTGCTTTTTCAGCCTGCAAGCTAAAGCTTGAACTCTGAACTGCTGGCCTATCACGAACTGAAAGAGCGGGGGCAAGCCCGCCTTCCCAACCTGCGAGATTTTCTGACTAGACTGGTTAGTTGTGGTCGAAAGTCTCTCTATCACCAATTCAATTTCTCAAGTTTGAGAGGCTCGAGGTCAGGAAGGGTGGCTTGCCCCCGCTCCTCCGCGCCCCATCAACGCCTTCTCTAGCAACTCATGAAGCCTCACCAATCCAGCAACGGGATCCGCACCCAAATCAACACGAATGGCGCGCCGGCCGTGCGCCAGGAGCGATTGAAAATCGCCGAGCGCTTGCGCCTGTTTCAAGATGCCGAACGTGTAAGGGGCGCCCGGCACTGCCAGGTCAACATGGTCCGGCGCAGTCACTTGAATGAAGACACCAGAGTCTGGCCCACCTTTGTGCAGTTGGCCTGTCGAATGTAGAAACCGGGGTCCGTAGCCGATCGTCGTCGCACAGTCAGTCGCATCGCGCAAACTCGTGCGAATTGTCTGCAGGCTCGCGTCTATTTCAGTTGTTTCTTCAACGTATGCAAGCAGCGCAATGTAATCGCCCGCCTTTATCTTCGCGCAGTGCGCGCGCAAAGCCTCTTGAACCGAATCCGGGGCCGGTGACGCTCCGGCTTCGACGCCTGCGTAGACGCTAAGTTGCCCATCGCTTGCCAGGGCCGTCTGCTGCTCTAGTTTTCCTTCGCGCGTATATTTGTCCAGCAGCGCTTTCGTTGCATCCTTCGACTCCTGCACGTTCGGTTGGTCAAACGGATTGATGCGCAGCCGCCAGCCGGCAAACGCTGTCGCCATTTCCCACAGGAAAAACTCCGCGCCTAGATCGTAAACATCCGCCAGGCTCCGATAGACAACCGGATGCCCCGCAGCCTCGAGCGCTTTTAGTTTCGACTTTGTTTCGTTGTCAGTCGACCCAACACTAATCGAAACGAAGAGACGGTCGTTGCCATAGGCGGAAACTGGTCCCAGCGGCTCACCGACAACGGGGACGATTCCCTTTCCTTCCTTGCCGGTGCTTTCCGCGATTAGCTGCTCAACCCACAAACCCAGCGCTGATAGTTCTTGATCCGTAACGATGGTCAATTTATCGCGTCCAGCGAGCGCGCATTCAGCCATAACTGCGCCAAGAACCGCCGCGGGATTCTGGTTTACCGGCACGCGCGCGCCACAAGCCTCCGCCATCGTCGCAGCCCCGCGCAGCAACTTCGCGAAATCCAGACCCATCAGCGCCGCCGGTACGATGCCGAAATATGAAAGCGCGGAGTAGCGTCCGCCAATGTCAGGCTGGTTGAGGAAGATGCGCTTGAAACCTTCGGCAGCCGCAGTGTCCGCCATTTGTGAACCAGGATCGGTAATTGTGACGAACGACTTGCCGGGCTCCGCACTTTCTTTCACGACTTCGTTGTACCAGTAACGATGAAAGACTATGGGCTCGGTAGTGGTTCCTGACTTCGACGCTATAACAAACAAGCACCGGCCGACGTCGATCTGCATTTTGAAGTTATTGACCGCGTCAGGATCGGTTGAATCCAGCACCAGCAACTCGGGAAAACCGTCCTGCCGGGCAAACACCTGCCGCAGCACTTCAGGGCACAGCGAGGAGCCGCCCATTCCGCAAACCATCACTTGCTGGAATTCCCCTGAAGCACGAACATTATCGGCAAAGCTTCTCAACTCGTCCGCGACCGCGAGCATTTGGGTCGCTACTGTCAGCCACCCGAGCGAGTTTACGATGATCTTCTGGTGAGACTCTTCCTGCTTCCAAAGCGTGGCGTCCTTATTCCAGAGACGCTCAATGACGTTAGTCCGGGCTGCCTCTGCGAGCGTCGCATGGACCGGTCCTTCGTAGTTTCCGAGCGAAGCAGCCAGGCAGTTAGCCGTCATGAACTTCGGCCTGTCTCTTTCAGCATCTCGCTTGGCTTCAAATCCAGCATCCCTCATAATTATCCTTTTAATAGGACAAAACCAGCGCGCTGTAATTTTGTGGAACAGGAATAGTCTAGCACGAACTCGAAGGGCGATAAGCCGCGGGCGAACCCTGAAGAGACCAAGGAGATGATCATGAGGCTTGCGAGGCTTACCGGGCAATGGCTACTAATTCTCTGTGGATGGCTGTTGTTGGCGCCGGTGGTCCAGGCCGGCAGGATCAGGACGGGTGAGGACCTGATCGCAGCGATGCGGAAGAAGTACGCAAAGAGCTGGTACAAGAATACGACCTTCAAGCAAGCGACCACGGACTATGAAAAGGACGGCACGAAGAAAGTCGCTATTTGGTATGAAGCCATTTCAATACCAGGGCGGCTCCGCATAGACTTTGATCCCGTCAAGGATGGCAACGGAATCCTGTTCGCTAACGACAACATCTATACTTTTAAAGACGGCAAGCTGGAAAATTCGCGGGCCTTAATCCACCCCCTGGTGTTGCTGGCCTTCGATGTTTACTTTCTCCCGGTAGACCAGACGGTTGCCAAACTGAAACAACTGAAGTTTGATCTTTCCCTGCTGCGTGAAGATATGTGGCAGGGACGGCCGGTTTACGTTGTGGGCGCCAAAGCCGGCGACATGCATTCGCCGCAGTTTTGGATCGATAAGCAACGGCTCTATTTCGTTCGTATGTTTCGTCCGGCAGGAAAAGATGGGACGCTCACGTCGGAAACGCAGTTTAATAAGTACGAACGTCTCGGCGGCGGTTGGATTTCGCCGGAAGTTATCTTCCTGATCGATGGCCAGGCGACTACAACCGAAGCTTACTCGGAGATG
>JBGPNE010000315.1:0-4532 GCA_041487335.1 Pyrinomonadaceae bacterium | reverse complement strand
TTGCATTTGATCGCGTGCGACAACGAATGGAGATCGTTTCCATTGTGCTGACGGAAGAGGCGGAGGGAAGTGACACGCGCCTGCGTGAGCTTTACGATCAGGCAGTAGCGCGAACAGGGCAGATTGAAAATGAATTGATGAAAGGAGTTCCTCCGCAGGTTGATGCGAAATCCGGAAAAGAGAGCGCTACAATCGAGCCGCTCGAATCAAACTGGACGCGCAGAGGCTTTGAAGACGGCGTCCGTCGCATCCAGGAGCACATTGCTGCGGGCGACTGCTATCAGGTGGTCCTCTCCCAGCGGTTCTCGACAAAATTCAGTGGCCAGCCCCTGGCGATCTATCGCGCTCTGCGGGCAGACAATCCTTCACCTTACATGTTCTTTCTCAGGCTCGGCGACGAAACCATTATTGGCGCATCACCGGAGATGCTTGTTCGCTGTCATGGGCAACGGCTGGATTATCGTCCGATCGCTGGCACGCGAAAACGTGGCGCCACAGAGACGGAAGACTGGATGCTCGGCGAAGACTTAAAGACCGATGAAAAAGAGGTGGCCGAGCACATGATGCTTGTCGATCTCGGCCGCAACGATCTGGGCCGCGTAGCTGACTACGGTTCCGTCAAGATTGAAACGTTGATGGGGATCGAGCGCTATTCTCATGTCCAGCATCTGGTTACCAGTTTGCGGGCACGTCTGCGCAATGGGCTCGATCGCTTCGATGCGCTCGCCTCTTGTTTTCCTGCGGGAACAGTCACCGGCGCCCCGAAAATTCGAGCGATGGAGATCATCCGTGAGCTTGAGCCTGATCGACGTGGTGTTTACGCGGGCGCCGTGCTCTACATGGACTATGCAGGCAATCTGGACTCGTGCATCGCGATCAGGACGATTATCTGGCGTGACGGGAAGGCCTCGGTGCAGGCAGGCGCTGGAATTGTCGCTGACTCTGTTCCGGAGCACGAATATGCGGAGACTGTGAACAAGGCGCGCGCCCTGTTTAGGGCCATCGCACTTGCTCAGAAAGGACTGTAGAGATTTTGTCAGTGTTCAATTCTTTGTTCGCATTGATCTGTATCTTGCTGATCGCAATGGCTGTTGTAGCGCAGGATCCTAACAAGAGTCCAGGTAGCGTAGACACCTCGCCTAAGAAAGCCAACGCTCGTCCTGGCGGCGCTCCAGTGAGCCAGGCGGAGCCTTTTGAGGGAGCACCTGTCGAGAAGATGGCCGGACAGTGTGTCACGCTGGAAACCGAAGCAGGCGCGATCGAGATTGAGATGTTGCCCGAAGCGGCTCCAGAAA
Source organism: Pyrinomonadaceae bacterium (assembly GCA_041487335.1). GTDB lineage: Bacteria > Acidobacteriota > Blastocatellia > Pyrinomonadales > Pyrinomonadaceae > PSRF01. The sequence continues at coordinate 3,237 of JBGPNE010000315.1, read as the reverse complement.
GTGTGAGGAACTTCCTTAATCTCGCGGCCACTGGCGCTCTGGATACGACAACTTTCAGTCGAGTGGTGAAAGACTTCGTCATTCAAGGTGGCAATCTTTCCACCAGCGAGAGGTGGAGTTTTGAGCTGTCCAGACGTGCCAGCCGTAAGCTTCCCGACGAGCCGGCTCTCGTGAAGCACGTTCGTGGAATCGTTTCCATGGCCCGCCCTGAAGAACCGAATAGCGCAACCACGCACTTCTTTATCCTGGTGGGCGCCGGTCATCATCTGGATGGGAAGTTCTCGGCTTTTGGCAGAGTGACAAAGGGTTTGGAGGTGGCGGATGCGATCAATCACGCTCCCGCTGAAGGAGAGAAGCCGGTGAAGGCGGTACGGATTAATCGAGCGCTGGCGGCGCCGTGCGTGAAGCAGTGAGCAGTAGACAGGAGGCAGGAGGCAGGAGGCGGTTCAGAGATCAGAGATCTGATCTCTGACCTCTGATCTCTGACCTCTGATTTCTGACCTCTGATTTCTGACCAATGCTCTTAGTAATCGACAATTACGATTCATTCACTTACAACCTCGTCCAGTATTTCGGTGAGCTGGGCGAGCAAGTCGAGGTACGGCGCAATAACGAGGTGACTGTTGAGGAGATCGAATCAAAGCTCCGGCCTGAGAGAATTGTGATCTCGCCGGGGCCGGGGACACCAGATGATGCTGGCATATCGCTGAAACTCATTGACCATTTTGCCGGTCGCATACCTATTCTCGGCGTGTGTTTGGGCCATCAGGCGATCGGACAGGCGTTTGGAGGAAAGATCGTGCGCTCGCCCGTGCTAATGCACGGAAAAGTTTCAGAAATCCGTCATGACGGCAAGACGATCTTTGAGGGCCTCGAAGCTCGCTTCAAAGCAGGTCGTTATCACTCTCTGGTAGTCGATCGTGGTTCATTGCCTTCATGTCTCGAAATTTCTGCCTTTACAACTGGCTACATAATCATGGGTTTGCGCCACCGCGAAATGAAAGTTGAAGGCGTACAGTTTCATCCTGAATCTATTCTGACTGATAACGGTAAAAAGCTACTTGCTAATTTCCTGAGACTGTAGTTCATGAACCCGGCGGGTCTGCCCTCGTATGTCGCAGAAAGAAGTTCTGGCAGAAAGGCAGCTCTGCCCCCAACGTTTATGCCTCCGGACTTATTGCGCCAATACCTTCTTCGTCTTATACGCCACGAAGACCTTAATCGCGATGAGGCCGCGCAATTGCTCGAGGGTTTGTTGAGCGGCGACTCGACTGACGCTCAGATTGCCGCGACTCTGGTAGCGCTGGCAGCAAAAGGTGAGACTGTCGAGGAACTCGCCGGCATGGCTGCAGCGCTGCGTGCTCATGCGATTCGCATCAGTCCTTGCCATACCCGGTTTATCGATACAGCCGGCACGGGTTCGAGTCTCGCCAAGACATTCAACATCTCAACTGCGGCGGCATTCGTGATTGCGGGCGCGGGTCTTCCAGTGGCGAAGCATGGCAATCGCGCGGCAAGTAGCCGCTCCGGAAGTGCCGACGTTTTGACCGCGCTTGGAGTCAACATCTCGGCACTCCCCCAAGTCTCGGAGCAATGTCTCAACGAGATTGGCATCTGCTTCATGTTTGCGCCTCTCTATCACGGTGCGACTGCGCGCGTGGCCGGTGTTCGTCGCGAGTTGGGGATTCACACTACTTTCAATTTGCTTGGTCCCCTGAGCAATCCCGCGGGCGCGCCAAGACAGGTTATCGGCGTTTGGCGGCAGGATCTGGTTGAGCGACTTGCAAAAGCTCTGGCGCTACTGGGAACCGAGCACGCCTGGGTTGTACATGGCGAAGACGGGCTCGATGAAATCACACTTGCTGGCAAGACAATCGTGGCCGAAGCGCACGCGGGAAATCTCAAAACCTTCGAGATTAACCCGCAGGATTTTGGAATAAAGCGCGCGCAGCTCGACCATTTACGAGGAGGCGACGCTGATGCAAACGCTCGCATTATTCGTGAGGTTCTGTCTGGGAGGCGACGAGACGAAGCGCGGGCAATTGTGGTAGTGAATGCTGCAGCAGCTTTACTTGTTGGTGGGGTGGCAAATGATCTGCGCGGAGCCGTTACGCTTGCGGAAAAGAGTCTGGATAGCGGGGCTTCACAGATGAAACTCCAGCAATTGATCAAGGCGACTAATGCGTAGCGAAGACCTTCCCTTAAGGTTGAGAACCGGGGTCCCGACCCGGGGTCCCCAGGCGGGCAGCCCGCCTGGGGTGGTGGCGCGGGCAGCCCGCGTGGGGTGCAGGTATCCTTGGCAAGCACTGACTTACTAACAGAGATCGTGGCAAAGAAGAAGAACCGGCTTGGGGCCACGAAGATCCGCAATCCGCTCGGGCAAGTACGCTCGCTGGCGCTGGCTGCGCGAGCGAGGTTGACGCCCCACGCCTTGCTCAAGGCAATGAAGCAAAATGTACGCACAAACATTATCGCGGAATTCAAACGAAGATCGCCTTCAAGAGGTGTCATTCGAGATGATGTTAGCGCGGAGACTGTAGCGCGGTTCTACGAAGCGGGTGGCGCGGCGGCGATTTCAGTTTTGACGGAAGAGGACTACTTCAATGGTTCGCTTGACGACTTGCGCTCAGTGCGAAATACGGTTTCGCTTCCCATTTTGCGAAAGGATTTCATAGTTGACGAATATCAGATCTATGAGTCTGCCAGCGCCGAAGCAGATGCACTGCTGCTGATCGTTGCGGCGCTCAATGATCACTTGCTGGCTCAGCTTCGCCAGATTACCGAGGATGAGCTGGGCATGGACGCGCTTGTTGAGGTGCATACAAAAGAGGAGATGCGCCGAGCCCTGGCGATCGGAGCCCGCCTGATCGGCGTGAATAATCGAAATTTGAAAACGTTTGCTGTTTCGCTTGAAACTTCGGTCGAGCTTGCACGCAACGCTCCAATTGATGCCACACTCGTGAGCGAGAGTGGTTTGAATACTCCAGAAGATTTACAAAAGCTCAAGACTCTCGGCTATAAGGGTTTTCTGGTTGGGGAATCATTGATGCAAGCCCGAAGGCCGGACGAAAGATTGCGGATGCTGATCGGAGACGGGTAAGAGAGGGGAATAGGGGACGGGCAAAAACACAAAGCACAAAAACGCAAAGCACTTCCTTTCCAATTTCCCCTTTACCCGTTCTTCTTTCCCCCAAGGTCTTGTATGGTTTACGTTAAGATCTGTGGCATAACAAATCT
>JBGPNE010000314.1:0-4536 GCA_041487335.1 Pyrinomonadaceae bacterium | reverse complement strand
GTCGACCGTTTTGCCCAAGCACAGGACAACCTGGTTCCTCTAAATGGATTCCCTTCCGAAGTTCACCGGCGCGTAAGGATGCTTGAAACGCTTGCGTGGAGCGAGCATCTGATTCTTTATCATCGGCAGCGTGGGGTTGCGGTCAAACTGATTTTGCAAGAGTGGTTGGCAAATCCGCTTTCGCTGCTGCCTCTGAGAGTCCTGCTCCGTCGATTGTTGCCCTTTTCGTTGGTCTCACGCCTCGTGAAGCTGAAGAACGGATCGGCTGGCACAGCGCAGTTAGTTGCGAGCTATTCACCTACGGAGAAGATGTGAGATTTTCCTGCTTTGCAACATGAGCACTGAGATTTCGGTCATCACCTGCGCTCACAATCCCCGGCCTGAATACCTGAAGCAGGTACTCGACGCGCTTAGTGGACAGACGCTCGACAAGCAACGTTGGGAATACTTGCTTATTGACAATGCGAGCGACGAGCCGCTCCCAGAGCGAGCAGATCTCTCGTGGCATCCGCACTCAAGGCACATCAGAGAAGACAGACTCGGGCTGACTCCAGCGCGTCTGCGCGGCATAAGCGAATCAACTGGCGAGATACTGGTCTTCGTCGATGACGACAACGTTTTAGATCTTGATTACCTTGAGCAAGTCGCGCAGATTTCAGATGCGCGGCCGATACTCGGCGCATTTGGCGGACAGGTGCGGCCTGTGTTTGAGGAGACACCGCCGGCTTGGACAAAACAATACTGGAGTCGTCTGGTAATTAGAGAATTCGAGCACGACAGATGGTCCAATTTGTCCAGTCTGCACGACACTATGCCAAGCGGCGCTGGCCTCTGTGTAAGACGACGCGTTGCATGCGAATATCTTGCGTACCATACGAACGGTAAGAGAAGCTTCATGATGGATCGAACCGGCACGATGTTGTTGTCCGGGGGTGACACGGATCTCGCCGCCACAGCCTGTGATGTAGGTCTCGGCACCGGGCTCTTCACCGCGTTGAAACTGTCGCATTTTATCCTTCGCGAGCGATTACAGGAAGATTACCTGGTGAGGTTAGTCGAAGGAATGGCCTTCTCCGGCGTCGTGCTGAAATCGTTTAGATCAAATGGAGCGGCGCCGACAAATGCAAGACTGCAGACAGAGGCAGCAGACCTGTTGCGCATGTTGCTTATGGACAGACGACAGCGTCGATTTTTTCGCGCTGTAAGAAGCGGTGAAAGGAAGGCCGCACAGTTTCTGAGGAAGGGCCAGTGAATTCATTATGGTTTCCGTAACCTCGGAGAGTTTCGCGCCTCTCAAGAAGAAGCCGGGCATCGCTGAAGCTGCGTCTTTTGCAGCAAAACGCGAGCTACGCGTTTTGCAGGTTTTCTCGGTGCTGGGGATGGGTGGGGCGGAAACCTGGTTGCTTTCGCTTTTGAGGCACTTCCGCGAGGCGCAGGAAGATTTTAAAGTAAAGTTCGACATTTTGCTGACCGGCGGCCAAAAGGACCTATTAGATGAAGAAGCTATTGCTCTTGGGGCGAGGCTCTTCTACGTCCCCTTTACACGCAGGAATTCAATCGGCTTCGTACGCGAGTTTCGCAGGATACTCGCCAGCGGCAATTACGACGCAATCCACGACCATCAGGACTATATTGCGGGTTTGCATTTCTTGATGGGCGCTGGTCATTTACCGCCCGTTCGTATTGCGCACGTTCACAATCCTCTCTATCACAGAGCGAAGTATGCAAACGGCCTGGGAAGGCGAGTTGCTAATTCGGCTGGCAAGCATTTGTTGGCTCATCTCGCAACACACGTTATGGGAACTTCCCGGGAGATCGTGACAGAGTACGGCTTCGACGATTCGAGCTTTGGTGATGTTGCTCTGGGGGCAGCTCACTGTGGATTCGATGTAACGAAATATCGAGGCGATTGCACGAGAACACACGCGGAGCTTTGCCGTGAACTCGGTTGGGATGGGTCGGCGAAGATAATTCTTTTTGTTGGCAGATTGGACGGAGCCGCCGTCGTTCACCAGGGCCAGATGATGACCCATAAGAATCCTGCGTTTGCTCTTAGTGTGGCACAAGAGTGTATTGCGAGAGATCCAACGATAAGGCTGGTGATGGTTGGCTCAGGCGAAACGAAGAGAAGGGAATTAGAATCAAGAGTAAAGGAGGGGGGACTGGACCAGAAGATTCGCCTTCTCGGTGTGCGCTCTGACGTGGCCAGACTGATGCTCGGTTCAGACCTTTTGCTGTTTCCCTCGCTGGCCGAAGGTATGGGCATGGTCGTAGTCGAGGCGCAGGCCGCAGGGTTGCGGGCGCTTGCGTCGGATACTACGCCCAGGGAGTGTGTGGTGATAGATGGAATGGTTAAGTTCTTGCCATTAGGTGAAAGCTCGAAGCGATGGGCGGAGGAAGCATTGCGCCTAATCAACCTCCATCGTCCTAATGCCAACGAGTGTAATGCAATGCTAGGAGATTCTTCCTTCTCAATTAAGAACTCCGCTGCCAGGCTGCTGAGTCTGTACTGCGACTGTACCGACTAAATGTTCGCCGCTCTGAAGAGGATTTCCGGTACACCTTCGTTTCATCGAAAGGTCATCGAAGCCAAAAGACTCTGGTATCGAGACCGAGGCGAACCTATCCAGTATGGAGAACATAAGCTACGTTACCTTCCCGGAACCAGGCCGGTGCGGCTGAGGTACATAGACTCGCCGGACGTCACCGTTAGAAATGACGTTAGGCAGATCAAGTTCTTTCTTGACAACGCGAGAAGCGGCGACTCTGTGCTGGATGTAGGCGGTCACTTCGGTCAATACGCAGTCTTGTTTGCTGCTCTTGTTTCTGATTCCGGGCGAGTCATTAGCTTCGAGCCCGATCCAGCCGCGAGAGAGATTCTGCTCCAGAATCTCGAGCTAAATGGCTTTGCTAACCGAGTTGAGATCGAGTCGCTAGCTTTGTTTGATAAGAAGGGAGAGCACTCTTTCTTTTCAAAGGGAGCCGATTCGATGTCCTCACTCTTCAGATCTGGACTGGGCACGAACGCCTCGTCTGCGGAAGTAGTTGAGTATCGCGTGGAGACTGCCTGTTTGGATGACTACCTGGATTCGAGGAATCTCGCTGCCCCGGATTTTGTGAAGCTGGATACGGAAGGAGCCGAAATCAATATTCTCCGAGGAGCGCGCCAGTTGCTCCAGTCGGGCGCCATTATTGTATGTGAGCTGCATCCCTATGCCTGGGAGGAATTCGGCACGACCTTTGAAGAATTACTCCTCCTAATTCGCGACGCCGGCAGAACGATTAGTTATCTTGACCCGTCGCGGAGCATTGAAGAAGGAGCGCATTACGGTGCCGCAATTATAAGTTGATGGTTGCTCGGCTATCGAATTTTCAGCCAAACGATACGGCCGGCCTAATCGGCTCTCCGAAAAAGACCATTAGTGTTCTTCATGTGGTTGAGAACCTGAACAGTCAGGCGGTAGAGTCGTGGTTGTTGAGAGTGCTTGCCGCGGCTGTTGAAGAATATCCTCATGTGCATTGGACCTTCTTCTGTGTTCTCGGGAAGACTGGCAGGCTGGACGAGGTAGCGCGCGCACTGGGCGCTGAAGTCATTCATTCGCGTTACGAGTTCGGCGACAAGCTCCATTTCCTTTCGGCATTACGTAAGGTGATGAAGCAAGGCAGGTACGACGTTCTTCATTGCCACCACGACATCATGAGTGCGGCCTATCTACTCGCATCGGTTGGCTTGCCTTTTAGGAAGCGAATCGTTCACATACATAACACCTCGGTGAGTCTGCCAACACCCAGCCGAGCTAAGGCCGGTCTCGTAAGAGAGCCAATGAGGCAGGTGTGCTTGCGAATGGCAGATCAGATCGTGGGTATCTCCAGTGAAGCGCTGGAATCGTTGATCGGGAATCGACAGCGAGATCCAACGCGCCACACGGTCGTCCATTACGCTGTTGATACCGCGCGGTTCGCTCAAGCTCGGCTCGATGTGACCGCATTTCGTGAGAGCTTGGGCATTAATCCCGCAGCCAAGATTCTTCTCTTTGTCGGGAGAATCGTAGAATACAAGAACCCCTGTTTTGTAGTGGAGATACTGAAGCATCTCGGGGAAATGCACAGTAATGTGGTGGCGATATTTGCTGGCAGCGGAAACAGAGAGAACGATCTTCGGGCAATGGCGCAGCGAGAAGCGTTGGAGGCCCGCGTTAACCTACTCGGGTTTCGCGACGACGTGCCCGAGCTGATGCTCGCGTCGGATCTTTTGATATGGCCTAGCCTGGAAGAACCAAAGGAAGGTCTGGGTCTCGGAATAGTTGAGGCTCAGGTAGCGGGGCTGCCCATACTTATGTCGCGGAGTGTGCCGGAAGAGGCGATCGTAGTGCCTGAGCTTATCAACGTGCTGCCGTTACGAGCCGGTGCGAAAGCATGGGCTGATGCGGTGATCGAAATTCTTAAACGGCCACAGTTTTGCCGCGATGAATCGCGGATGAAAGTTGAGTCGTCGTCCTTTTCAATGGCAGCCGGGGTCGCGAATATCATGGCGCT
>JBGPNE010000313.1:0-4537 GCA_041487335.1 Pyrinomonadaceae bacterium | reverse complement strand
GTTTTCACACGGCCTCTACCGCTTGATGGTTCTTTACCGTAGCGTATGTCGATGTTTTGAACGCGATGCATCAATCGTTCTTGATGGTGGCGCGTGCTTCGCTCACGGCGGAGACATAGGCGCGTGCGGCGGCAACCACCGATTCGCGCTCCCCCGACCTGATGGCTTTCGTATTTACCAGATCGGCTCCCACGCCTAAGGCCCATGCTCCCGCGGCGATAAAGTCTTTGGCAGTGGAAAGCGAAACACCGCCGGTTGGAATCAGCTTGATCTGGGGCAGGGGCGCCTTCAGAGCACGCAGATATTTTGGCCCACCAACCGCGCTGCAGGGAAAGACCTTGACCGCATCCGCGCCAGCCTGCCATGCGGTTACCACTTCTGTTGGCGTCAGCGCGCCGGGAAAAACGGCGATCTCACGCTGCCTGCAGAAATCGATTGTCTGAATGTTTAGCGAAGGACTGACGATAAACTTCGCCCCAGCCTCGATACACGCGTCTGCTGTTTCCGGGTCCAGCACAGTGCCGGCACCCAGCAGAACTTCGTTACTGTAACGCCCGGCGAGTTGTTCGATGACCGCGACAGCGCCCGCTACGCTCATTGTAATTTCCAGAATAGAGATGCCACCTTCACGTATTGCCTCGGCAGCGGAGATAGCTTCCACCGCCGACTCCGTGCGCACCACCGGAATGATACCGATCTCCTCAATCCGTCTGAGAACCTGCCACTTCTCCATCTGTTTTAGCGCGCGACCCGCGCTGTGCCACCCTTCATTACACGTTCGACTTCTGCCAGCGTAGCCATTGTTGTGTCACCAGGTGTGGTCATCGCCAAGGCCCCGTGAGCGGCGCCGCACTCGACGGCCCAGGCGGCACCCTTGTTCATCAGGAGACCGTAGATCAAACCTGACGCGAAACTGTCGCCGCCACCAACGCGATCGTAAATCTCCAAATCTTCGCGCCGCGTCGCTTGATAAAGCTCGCCTTCCGAGTAGCAAACCGCGCCCCAGTCGTTGCGTGTTGCCGTTGTGGCATTGCGCAGCGTGGTGGCCACAACTTTGATATTGGGGAACTCGGTGACCACTCGCTCGATCATGCGTCTAAAGCTTTCGACGTCAAGTTTCGCGTGGTGCTCATCCAATCCTTCGACTTCAAAGCCCAGAGCGGCAGTAAAATCCTCTTCGTTGCCAATCATCACGTCAACGTAGGGCGCAAGCTCTCGATTGACTTCTCGCGCTCGCTTCTGACCGCCGTTTGCTTGCCACAGCGACGAACGATAGTTCAGATCATAAGAGACTGCTGTACCGTGTCGCTGCGCAAGCGCCATCGCTTCACGCGCAACTTCTGGAGTCGTTTCAGAAAGAGCGCAGAAGATGCCGCCCGTGTGGAACCAACGCACGCCTTCGCTACCAAAAATCCGCTCCCAATCAATATCGCCCGGCCGCAGTTGCGAGACGGCAGTATGTCCGCGATCAGAGCACCCCAGAGCAGCACGCACGCCAAAGCCGCGTTCGGTAAAGTTCAAACCGTTTCTTGCCTCGCGTCCAACGCCGTCGTACTTGGCCCAGCGCACATGCGAGAGGTCAACGCCGCCTTGCAGCATCAGATCTTCTACTAGTCGTCCGATCGGGTTATCCGCGAGAGCCGTGACGATTGCGGTCTGCAAGCCAAAGCATCTACGCAGGCCGCGCGCCACGTTATATTCGCCCCCACCCTCCCAGACGCGAAGAGTTCGAGTCGTGTGAATACGCGCGTCGCCGGGATCGAAACGCAGCATCACCTCGCCCAGGCTCACACAATCCCAACGACAGGCTGACTTTGGTCTTACATTGAACGCCATGTTGTTTACTGCTTACTGCTTACTGCTCACTGCTTACTGCTCACTGCTCACTGTTTACTGCTCACTGTTTACTGCTCACTACCTTCCCATCCAGCCGCCGTCAACGACGAGAATATGCCCGTTTAGATAATCGCTCGCTGCGGATGAGAGAAAGACCGCTGCCCCTGCAAGGTCTTCAGGCTCGCCCCAACGCCCGGCGGGAATGCGCTCAAGTATCTGGCGATTCCGCGTCTCGTCCCTCTGCAGTGCCGCGGTAATGTCTGTCCGCATGTAGCCGGGCGCGATCGCGTTGACGTTAATTCGATACTTCGCCCATTCGTTGGCCAGGGCTTTCGTCAATTGTGCCACACCGCCCTTCGATGCGGCATAGGCTGGGACCGTAATCCCTCCCTGAAAGGAGAGCACCGACGCGATGTTGACTATCTTGCCGCCACGTCCTCTTTCGATCATGTGTCTGCCGGCAAGCTGCGAGAGCCGAAAGACGCTTGAAAGATTCACCTCGATCACCGTCACCCAATCTTCATCGGAATAGTCAGCGGCGGGTGCACGGCGAATCGTGCCGGCGTTGTTAATTAGGATATCAAGGCTGCCAAACCGCGCAAGCGTCTCTTCAATGAGCGCGCGAGAAGTCTCCCGGTGGCTGAGGTCGCCTGTGATCGGATGCGCCACGCCGCCAGCGTTCTCAATAGCTTCACATGTCGCGTCAGGAGAACGACTATTACCGTGACATGCGACTTGCGCACCTGCTTCCGCCAGTGCTACGGCGATCGCCGCACCCAGTCCTGCCGACGCGCCGGTTACTAGCGCAACTTTGTCGTCCAACCTAAACTTGTCAAGAATCATTTAATCTTTGGTCCGCGGATATGTGCGGATAAACGCGAATAAATACAGACTCTTTCTCATCTACGTTTCATCCGTGTTCCTCGGCGGCGTCTTTCTGCCTTCCCTCCTAAATTGAGTCCGACGAAAGTCTACACATCGATGCGTGCGGGTTCGAGTCGGGGCGTGAGCAACTGCACGATGAGCAATGCGATGAGATACGCCGAACACGGGATAAGAAAGATCGGAAGATAACTGCCAGTGCGCTGCAGAATCTCCGCAACGACACGGGCGATGAGCATGCCGCCGACGGCGCCCGCCATGCCCCCAATGCCGACGACAGAACCGACGGCGCGTCGCGGAAACATATCAGAAGTCAGGGTAAAGAGATTTGCGCTCCAGCCCTGGTGAGCTGCGGCCGCGAGGCTGACCAGCGCCACCGCCGACCACAAACCCGGCACGCGCGGCGCAAAAGAGACAGGCACAACGCATAAGGCGCATGTCAACATCGCCGTCTTGCGCGCGGCATTGATGCTCCAGCCGCGCTTAATCAGAGTCGAAGACAGCCAGCCGCCGCCAATGCTGCCGACGTCGGCGGCGATATAGATGGTTACCAGGGGCGGGCCGATGGTCTTCAAATCAAGCGCGTGAGACTTGCTGAAAAAATCTGGCAGCCAAAACAGGTAGAGCCACCAAACCGGATCTGTTAGAAACTTGCCGACCGCGAAGGCCCACGTCTGTTTGTGCGGCAACAAGCCCACCCAGGCAATTTTCTCGAGGCGCTCCGGGGGATCGCTTTGAATGTGTGCGCGCTCCCTCGCCGACAAGTGCGGATGGTTCTCCGGTGTATGATAAAGCGTGAGCCAAAAGATGAGCCAGATGAAGCCGAGCGCGCCGGTCGCAATAAATGCCCAACGCCACCCGTAGGCAAGAGTAATCCAGGGCACGACGAGAGGCGTGATTAGTGCTCCGATGTTTGTTCCGGAATTGAAAATACCGGTGGCCAGCGCCCGCTCTTTTTTGGGAAACCATTCGGCGACGGTCTTGATCGACGCCGGAAAGTTTCCTGATTCGCCGAGTCCAAGCGCAAAGCGCGCCGCCCCGAACCCGAAGGCGGAACTTGCAAGTGCGTGGGCCATCGCGGCGACGCTCCAAAAAATGACGGCAAGCGAAAACCCTTTGCGCGTGCCGAGCCAGTCCATTAGACGTCCGACGAGCAACATGCCGATAGCGTAAGCTGTCTGAAAAGCGAAAACGATCCAGCCGTAATCGCTCTCGCTCCAATGCAATTGTGTTTGCAGCGTCGGTTTAAGAATGCCGATCACCTGGCGGTCAACGTAGTTGATGGTTGCAGCGAAAAAGAGCAGGGCACAGATCGACCAACGAAAGCGGCCGACTCGCGTACTAAGAGTTATCTCGTTGGCAGCGACCGCATCGACGAAGGAGTTACTTGCGGACTTCGTTCCAGCGACTTTGTTGCTCATCAGATTCGTCTCCTGCGCCTGAGTTTGCGATGGGCCGCACTGGATCAGCTCTAGAGATCATAGGTGGGTTTGGAGTTCACGCTTCAGCGTGCTTGCTCGCAACAACCTGAAGGTATGAACTCTAAACGAATCTGCCAGCTCAGACAACAACGCACGATCTGGGCAGCGTGCGTTACTGTTTTGAGTTTCTTGTACCCTAGCCGTTGAGAAAGTAGCATCCTATAAACATCACACTCAGCATCAGGAACCCAACAACCCCAGCAGGCTGCTGAAAAACAAACACGATCCACGAAACCACACGAAGCAGCACGAAATGGACGCCTTGATTCGAGTCATTTCGTGTGATTTGGTGGATCGCTTTACCGCTCCTACTTGATGTTCACCACTTTTTCAGCAAC
>JBGPNE010000312.1:0-4541 GCA_041487335.1 Pyrinomonadaceae bacterium | reverse complement strand
CATGGAAGGCAGGCGGCGGTCATGCCAGGGATTTGGTGATCTGTTTCACCAGTCAATGCAATTTATCAGGCTCATGACCGCCGCCTTCATTTGGGAGGTTCCTGTTGCCGAGCAGCATATTGTCAAAGAAAAGATGAACAGAAGATAAACGTGGGAAATGAATCGCGTTAGCTAATGAATCGCGTTAGCTAGACGGCGCGGGCAGGGAAGCGATGAAGACGCTGGGTAGTGGGTCAGTCTGAAGTTGGACGCGCTCTCATTCGGGAAATCCGACCGTCCGGGATCATTGGGGGGCTCTGGGAAACATAGGCTATGGAGGAACTAGGCACCCACTCCGTGTTTGCGAAAGCAGTGGAGCTGGTCACTCTCCTCCTAAGGCGCTGTGCGCCCAGTTTCTATCCCGATAGCGACCGGGTCATCTGCAAAGTCATGCAACCTCGGTGGAATTGTGGATTTCCGTTTCTTGACTATCACTGGGCTCGACCCGGTCGCTACCGCTCCTCGGTTCTGTAGTTGAGTGCTTCACCTGTTTCTAACCAAACTGCATTACTAGCTACGTTTTGCCGGACGATTTCGACCGCAGAAGATCTCCAACGAGGGTTGCCAGCTCCGAAGGGTCTACAGGCTTTGTCGATACCTTGATTTAAGGATCGTTAATCAAGGGAAATGCGTGTATTACCGCGTGGACATGATGGGCCCTAATTTGGTAGGGTGACGCAAAAGCAAGCGAAACTCAAAAGGAGACGAGGAATATGCCAGCGAAGAAGTCGAGTAAGGGATCAAAAGGTTCTCGGAAACGCGGCGGCAAGGCCTCAGCCAAGAAGTCCGCTGCCAGGAAACGAACATCACGCGGTGCGGCGAAAAAGACTGCCAAGAAAGCCGCAAAGAAGACAACTAAGAAAAGCGCTAAGAAGGCTGCGAAAAAATCGGCAAAGAAAGCCCCAGCAAAAAGAGCTCCGGCTAAGAAGGCTGGAAAGAAAACTAAAAAGGCCGCAGGAAAGAAACGCCCAGCAAAGCGTCAACAGTCTCCAGCTCCGATCCCAACCCCTGCCCCGGCTCCGGAAACTACGCCCGCTTTGGAGAAGACGGCGACCAGCTCTCCTGATGAGGGTGGTAGCGCAGGCGAGAGCGGTGGCACGGGCATTGGAGGCATCTAAAAACAAGGCGGGCAATTGCGACCATAGTATGCGATTGCCCGCACCTTCTTATTTGAAACGGCCCTGAGATTTTTTCCTCATCAATGTATCCCGCCGGCAATCTCTTCATTCCGGTAGAACACGGGCGGCTGGAAGCAGTTCTCAAAGAGCCGGTAAGAGCTCCGGTGCGCGGCGTTGCGCTCGTGCTTCATCCGCATCCGCTGGGTGGCGGCACGATGCACAATAAGGTGGTGTTTCGCGCGGCGAGCGCTCTCAATGAGGCTGGCCTAATTACGCTGCGAATAAACTTTCGCGGCGTGGGCCAGAGCAGCGGCGCCTATGACGAAGGCCGCGGAGAGCTCGATGACGTTCGTGCCGGTCTGAATTATCTCGAAGCCAACTATCCCTATGGGCCCATCACCGTTTGTGGCTTCTCTTTCGGCGCTCGTGTTGGACTGGAAGTTGGCATAGCTGACAACCGCGTTGCTAACCTGATAAGCATCGGCACGCCTGTCGACAAATACGATTTCAGTTTTCTTGAAGACTGTCTTAAGCCCATATTGTTCGTTCATGGCGACCAGGATGAGTTTGGGGATGTGGAACAGCTTAAAGAATTCGTCAGCAAGCTAGAGAAACAGACTTCCCTCCAACTTACAGTCATTAAAGGCGCCGGTCACTTTTTCGAAGGACATCTCGATGAACTGAAGCGCGTGATCACGGACTGGATGAGCAACCGACTTGAGTAAATCCGCTTGCAGATAGGTCATTTGGCATCTCACACAATGCGGCGACCGGGGAGTTTCACTTCTTCTTTTGGAAGGAACTAATGGAAATGAATTCGGCAGGCGGTTTCTTATCGCGCAAACGCAGTTTGACGAATGTGAAGGTGATTGCGACACCAATCGCCAGGACGAACCCTCCAAAAAGCAGTTTGCCAAGATCGTTGAAATCAGAACTGTCAGCTTCCTGAATGAAGCTCATACAGAAGAACCCGAGGTAATAGAGCGCAACCGTGATTGTTATCAGCATGACGTCTACCCTTTCGTGTTTCGTTGTTAAACTTAGCCAGCCGCGCATTTAGACACCAGACCTGCCGGTTTGTTCCCTGTTGCTGTCCGGTCTGCTTTACCATTTACGAGTTAACGATTTACGATACGGCAATGAATTCATATAACGATCCAGCCATACGCATAGCGCTCCTGCCCCGCGATACAAATTCGCAGGGCACAGTTTTTGGTGGCATCATTCTTAGTTATATCGACATGGCCGGTGCGATAGAGGCCCATCGCCGAACCAGAATGGGAAGATTTGTCACAGTGGCCATGCGTGAAGTCATTTTTCACAAGCCGGTCTTTGTGGGCGATCTCGTGAGCTTCTACGCCGAAACGGTGCGAGTTGGGAACACCTCAATCACTGTGCGCGTGATCGTCGAAGCGGAAAGAGTGGGTGAATCAACCGAGCGTGTGCGGGTTACCGAGGCCGAGGTCATTTACGTCGCGGTGGATGAGAACCGGCAGAAGACGAGCATAAAAAGCGGGTGATAAGTGATGGGTGATGGGTGATAAGTGTCAGACCCTGGACAACCTCTTACTCATCACCCATCACTTATCACCTATCACTAGTTCAGCAGTGCTTGCATGCGTCGAAGCGCACTAGCCGCTTCTGTGAAGGTCGGTTGTTGTTCGACCGCCAGACCGTAATGCCTCGCGGCGTCCAGATACTTACGGCGCATTTCGTAAACGCGACCGAGATTGAAGTGAGGAAACGCGTAGGACTCATAGCGTGGCGCCAGGAGCGCACGTTTGAACCAGCGGACGCAACCGTAAGCATCGCCTTTGGCTAAGAGATAACTGCCTATGTCGTTATAGGGATTACCAAGCGTCTCGTCGACCTGAATAGCTTCCAAACACTCTTCTATTGCCTCATCATAACGGTTCTGGAAACTGTAGACCCACCCGAGAAACGTGTGTGCTTCGGCAGTGGGATAGGTTTCGATCGAGCGTTTGTAAAGCTCTATGGCTTCTTCGTAGTTTTGCGCAAGCTGGGCCTGATAGGCCTGATGAAAAAGCTGTCTAGCTTCATACTTGGCCGCTGGCGAAACGTCATCCTCGTGCATGGCTCAATATATTACTCGAGACGCTCTAAAGAAAGATATCCGCCCACTGCGCCGGATTACATCAATCGAGAACGACTGATTATGTTGCTTCTGAGAGGGTGAATTATACTCGCTCTCTGCACTCTATCGAAGTTTAGAGTGCAGACTTTAGGTTGTCTGCTAAGGGAGCAAGCTAAAGCTTGATGAACTCTAAACCCGCTTTCGTTGTCAAATAGTCGTGTCCTTTGATGAGACAGTTTTCCTGACGGGATTTCCCGGTTTCATTGCTGGCCGCCTGCTACGGCGTCTGGCAACGGAACGCAGCCGTTGTTTGCTACTTGTGCAGCCTGCCTTTATCGAACGTGCGCAGCGAGAAATTCAGGAGATAGCTGCGGAGACTGGAAGTCACCTTGCGGACTTTCGCATTTTCGCAGGTGACATCACTAAGCCTAACCTCGGACTCTCACCATCGGATCTGGAAGCCGCTCGCTTCGAGTCGACCGTGATATTTCACCTGGCCGCACTCTACGACCTGGCCGTGGCCCAGGACGTAGCGATGCAGGTAAACTTTCAGGGCACACGGAATGTCAATCTATTTGCCCGCTCGTTGAGTCGCCTGCGCCACTATCATTACGTGTCCACCTGCTATGTGGCCGGCAAGCGCGAGGGACGAATACTTGAGCGGGAGTTGCGACTCGAGGCCGGCTTTCGCAATCACTATGAGGAAACAAAGTATCTGGCGGAAGTTGAAGTTAATTCTCTGAAGTCAGAATTGCCAATCACCATCCACCGTCCCTCAGTTGTCTGCGGCGATTCCAAGACCGGTGAAACGGCAAAATATGATGGCATCTATTATTTGATCCACTATCTCCTGAAATGGCCGAGTGTGCTTTCGCTTTTCAATATCGGGAATCGCGAAGTGAGTTTGAATCTTGTGCCCGTGGATTTTGTAGTTGAGGCGCTTGCTTCGCTTGCTCGAGATGAACAGGCAATTGGGCAGACGATTCAGCTTGCGGATCCCAATCCTCTCACGACTCATGAGCTCTTCAACACGATCGCGCGCTGCCTCAATAGTGGTGGCTCGCGCATCACCATTCCCGCGCCGCTGGTGGAGTTTTCTCTGATGCTGCCACTCTCGCCGAGCATCACGGATCTGCCGCATCACGGCGTTCCCTACTTCTTCCTGAAACAGACCTATGACACAACCCAGGCCAGTGCGCTGCTGCGGCCGCATCAGGTCGACTGCCCCGCATTTCCCAGTTACGCAAAGGCGATTGTGGACTACGCGGCCAATCATCCCCTCTCACCGT
>JBGPNE010000311.1:0-4542 GCA_041487335.1 Pyrinomonadaceae bacterium | reverse complement strand
AGACCATGAAGCGTTGGTGCAAACGGTGCGAGAGTTTGCCCGGAAAGAGGTCGCGCCTTACATAAAAGAATGGGATGAGAAGCAGCACTTCGAACCTTCGGTGCTCAAGAAAATGGCCGAACTAAATCTACTGGGCGTTTGTATACCTGAAGAGTATGGCGGCGCCGGCTTCGACTACATCTCCCTCGGCCTGGTCTGCGAAGAGCTGGAGGCAGTTGACACCTTTTTACGCGTGGTCATGTCTGTACACACAGGCCTTAACTCATTGACACTCCTCACCTGGGGCACGGAAGAACAGAAACGCAAATACCTCGTGCCGCAGGCCAAAGGCGTCAAGCTCGCGACTTATGGACTCACTGAACCCGGCGCAGGTTCTGACGTCGTGGGCGCGCGCTCGACCGCCCGCCGGGAAGGTGATGAATACGTGCTCAACGGCGAGAAGATGTGGATCAGTCTTGCGGATTTAGCGGACAATTTTCTTTTCTTCTGCTGGACCGACGAAGAGAAGCGGCGCAAGCGCGATCACACTGGGATGTCCTGCTTCATTGTCGAGCGTGGAATGAAGGGTTTCACTTCGGGCACGATTCACGGCAAGCTTGGTATCCGCGCCGGGAACACCGGATACTTTTCGCTTCAGGACGTGCGCGTGCCGAAAGCAAATCTCGTCGGTGAAGAGGGCGAGGGATTCAAGATTGCGATGTTTGCGCTCGAGCAAGGGCGCTACACGGTAGCGGCGGGAGCGACGGGCGTCATACGCGCGTCACGTGACGCCTCAGTCGCGTACGCTCTTGAACGTGAGACGTTTGGCACCAAGATCGCCAATCACCAGCTCGTAAAGCAGAAGATTGCTGAGATGGAGGCCGATTATCAGATGGCCCATCTGCTCTGGTTGCGTGCTGGCTATCTGAAGAACACGGGCAAGGCGAATGCGCGCGCGACGAGTTTGGCGAAATGGCAGGCGACTGTGCGGAGCGAGAAAGCAGCTTCGATGGCGATTGAAGTGCACGGCGCCAATGGCTATGCAAACGACTACCCAGTAGAGCGTTACCTGCGTAACTGCAAGGCCGCGATCATCTACGAAGGCACACGCGACATCCACACGTTGATGCAGGCCGACTGGGCGCTGGATTTGAAGAAAGAGAAGCCCGCACGCAAGACGCTGCCACCGTGGCCCAGGCTTCAAGCAGGCGTTGTCTCTTCAGCTGATTGAAATTATCGAGGCGAGCTTTAGCTACTAACTCGACTGGCAAGAGGGAGGGCCATTGATAAAGGGCACACATCCCCGGCCAAGCGGCCAATGTTAGAATCTCTGGGGTCTTTGACTCTGGCCCGATAGCGAAACTAGTTGCGGTATCGATTTGGTGACCCCCCGATGCGCGCTAACTTAAAAGAGAGGACGGGTTTAGGTCCGCCCCCCCCAGGTTGTTTAGTTTCCGATCGAGAAAAGCATTAGGGCGAACTCACGAGAAAAACGTCCCAAGCCCAGCGCCCCAACTGCGCGTCATGTGTATCTCTGACCTTCGACCGGTAGCGAAACTGATTTCCGTATTGATCAGTCCGTCTCGATTGTCTGTACTCCAGGTCTAAGGTTTTGAGGCCGAGTTCCGGCAGGGTGTGTAACTCATCCGATTCGGAGATGCCGTTGTGATTTGTGTCTTGCCACAAGAGTAACGACGAAAACATACTATCCCTCCGATTTATCACACCATCACCGTTACCGCCGTTTTCGCGCTTATCATACTCAGCAAGAGCGAGGAAGCCGTTTTTCCCCTCGCCTACTGGCGGTTCAGGCTGTGGCGTGAAATTTCCAAATAATTCCGTGCCATTGTCAATGATTCCGTTGCCATTGCGGTCGAGAGCCAGCCATGCATCATCGCTGCCAGAAGCAGTCCAGGCAAGGTGCTCGGCGGTTCCGTCGTTGTTGAGGTCGAATGAGACACCGTTGGCAAGGTTCGTCAAAGCAAAACCGTTGCCGTTGATATCAATTATTATCGGGGTTTCGGGGGTGCAGCGACAGAGATCAGGATCCCACCCTTCGCCCCCGGCAAAACACTTGGCTATCATCCACTTATTTGGACACTCTGTTTCTGCCGGACAGGGCCTGATGACGGTGTCAAAGTCATCTTCTACCGTGTTGCACCGCAGTCCGTCTGCTGCGTCATCTTTCACTTCATAGCTTTTGACCTGCTGCTCGAAAACAGCGGTGTCAGTTGACGGCGGATAGAAGATACGCTCTTGATAAAAATCTGGCCAGCAAGCCAGACCGTGCCGACACTCTCCGTAGCCCGTCTTCTCATGGACCAGAGAACCGCCGGGACCGGCCAGATAGATGGTCCAGTAAACGGTCTTGACGAGGGGCGAGCCAACGTAGTAGTCGATGAGGCCATCACAATGACCTTCAATGTAATCTGGCCTGTTTTTTGTAGCAGTCATAGTGCAAGCGAGCACCACGGCCGGAACCAGCAGACACACTAATACAATTAAGAAGCTCAATGCTTTTTTCATTACCGTCTCCTTCTTGTCGAAGACCGCCGCGCGGTGAGGTTTTGTTGGTGAAGAGTGATTAAGCGACTTGCTTACGGGTTCACACGTTTTGTTAGCCGCATCATTCGTTTGCTGTTCAGCTCCGCCAGTTTGGCCAATCCCGCCCGCACGTCGTTCTTGTTCAGCTTTTTCAATGCCAGTAGTGCGTCTTCCTTCGCATTCTGCCGTCCCAGGGCAACGTAAAATGAGCGATCAGTTGCTGCCATCTCCTCCGGCAATACCCTCAGCTGAGGTTCTAATTGCTCTACATCAGCGGAAGCGGTTGCGGCTTTCAGCAGCGTTGCGATGCGCTCCAGCTGTTCGCGCATTCCCGCGCGCCGATCCAACAGCTCAGCGGCGGCGGCGGCGTCACCATCACTCGAGTCATCATCGAAGTTGACATCTCGGATGATGCATTGCTTCTGATTTAAGCGCAGCTTGAATTCAGCTCCTGGAGCAATCACGTGGTCGCCGGCAGTCAGATCCGCGGTGTGTATGGCCCCATTGTCGTACGCCACTGAGTAGCCATTGATGTTTTTATTAGAAACATTTCTCAGGCGCAGCTCATAACCATTTTCTGTTGGCGTCAGAGAGACAACCCGTACCGCTGTTGTCTTGTTCGTCACCTCAGGCGGCGCCGGCGGTTCCTGGCGATGAGTCGACATCATGCCCAGCCCCAACAATGCGAGACCAAACAGCAGCAGTTTGAAAGTATAGCTATTCATGTTTCTCCTCCATTTGGGTTCTTATTTACTACCTTGCGAGCCGCTGAGGACAAGATTCTCTAAAGCGGTTTTGCGCAAAGCATATATTTGCTCTTCCAGGGGAAGGACTTTTGAAACAACCGAGCTATCAACTTCCTTCTGCGTAATCCTTCTGCCGTTTACAATGACGACCACTGCATCGTCAGTTTGAGCATGAAGAGCCCTGCTTGCTTCTCCAACACTCAATCCGAGAGCGATGGCCATCGCGTACATTGGAATTGCAGCGGTGAGATACTTCGTCATTTTTAATCTCCGTGGTTCCAGAACTCTTCTAAAGGCGAAGCCGTCGACATGAGCCTTCGACAAACATTCCTGGTTGTGGCAAGTACGTGAGTGTCTCTGCGATTGAGGAGGCTACTCAGTATTTCTTTTCTAGTCAATTCAAAACTCTTGGTCGAATCGGCTATTCTTTGGCGAAACCGGCTGGCTGCCAGGTTGAAAAGATGAGGGTGAAAGGGGAGTGGATCTTTTCATAGCGTTCCGATAGGTGCTCGGGGCTAGACCATATGCCTTCTTGAAGTCGTGTGCGAAATGGCTATCGTCACTGATACCCACCCGGTTCTTAATCTCTTTGACACTGAGAAAGGTAGTTCGTATTAGTACGCGGGCTTCTTGCATTCTTATGGACTTAAGGTATTGCGCGGGTGTCTTGCCTACTTCCGTTTTGAACAAATGTCTTAAACGCGATGGTGAGAGGTTTACCAGCCGAGCCAATTCTTCGAGGTCCAACACGCGACCAAACTCACTGTGAATGGTAGCCCTGACAATTTGAATTCTTTCGTCCATGATACGCTAGTCAATGGAGACTAAAGAGATGCGGGCTCATAACACACACTCTCACAATGGAGCAGAGCATTCGCTGACTAGGGAGCCTTGAGCTTACTGGCTGAGGGTTCATGAGGCCTCGCCCATTGGAAACGTCACTGAAACTTTGAGGCTGATTACTGTGACATCATTTGATCATGAGGAGCTTTTGGAACAAGGATGCTTATATGACTGTTCCGCGGGGAAGTCAAGAGCTTTGCCCGTAATGTGTCGTTAATGAAAGAGTTGCTCAGCGCCTCGCTTCGAAGATCCGATTAAACGGCGTCTCTGTCGCTCGGCGGAATTGAGTAAAGCCGCCGGCAAGCACAGCTTCTCGAATAGCATCTTCGGTGGCAACGGCCCCCAGCGCCGGGCCATTCAGGGCCATTGAGTTTGCGGTGCAGCAGAGAGTTGAGGCGCCGGAGAACGTTCGGCCGATAATATTGAAGTT
>JBGPNE010000310.1:0-4548 GCA_041487335.1 Pyrinomonadaceae bacterium | reverse complement strand
GGAGAGCCCCCACGACGTTTTGCCCAGCACGCTATAAGGGAGCTACCACAACCCATCAGCAATCACTACTGGTCCGGTTCAGTTCTTCGCGTTTTGGAGAAGGCGACCGAGCGTCGTCCCGAGAATCGTTATCAGACCGTTGAGGAATTCTGGGACGAACTCGCCGACGCAGCGCTCCCGCTAACGCTGCCACTCAAAGCTGATGAGGCGGGAATAAGGCCCAGGCCAAGCTCAGAACTTACCGTCGAGCCGGATGAACTCACTCAGGCGCCTCCGCAGCCTAAGTTTGAGGCTGGCCCGGCATTTTTACGAGCGTATGCTGACGGCGGATCCACGAGGCGACCCAGGATCGTAGTTCCGGTCAGTAAGATTGAGCCCCTACCAGAAAACCCGGCGTCTATTGCGAAACGACGCTCGGCGAGAGAGATCGTTGCCGCCTTTCCGGATCGTTCGCCCAACGGAAAGCCCCTGCCGCGAAGGCAAATACCAGCGTCAACCAGCCGGCCTAAGCGCTTTCTTGTTGCGCTGGTCCTTATTCTTGCCTTCTCCGGAATGTTGCTGGCGACCCATAAGTACGTAACGTCACACTGGAATCCTTTAGTCGACATCCCTCAGTTGGGGGACGTTTTCGTAGTAGGGCGCGCGGGCGTTACCACTACGGACGTGAATTTGCGGCCGGATGCGAGTGCCGCCAACCCGGCAATTGGACTTGCTGAATATGGGTCGCGGGTAAGGGTTTTGAGCATCAATGACAACTGGTATGAGGTTCAGGTCCTGGAGCACGGCCGCACCAAGTCTGACCCGTTTTCATCGGACCGTGGGTGGATAAACAAGAGGTTCGTAAAGTTTGATTGAAGGGTTCTCGACCACCCCAAGCGGGCTGCCCGCTTGGGGACCCCGGTTCCCTGAATGTTGCACGCGGAGTTGAATGACCTCGAAGCGTCCGGGGGCGCTTGGCCTGAATGTCCGTATTCACAAATCCGCCATGTTGCACGGGCGGAATGACTTTGCGGAATGGAGTGCTGAACAAAAATTGGGTCTGCTTGAATCAATCAGAAAATGGATAGACGGGGAAACCGGAAGAGATCTGCTCGAAGCCGCAGACGAGCATGCAAAACCACGCCGCATCTGGGAAGAGTTTCTGGTGAAGATTGCCCGCGAGGTGGAGGCGGTGATGCAGCGCGAGATGTTTACGCCGCCCGGTGGCCCAACCTACATTCCGCGCGAATACATTGTCTATCTGAGTGCTGAGGATGACAAAGACTGGCAGGGCGACAAACGCCGCGGACTCGAGCAGGGACTCTTCCATGTGCTTTCGGAGCGGGCGCGCGAGCTTAGTGGCTCGACCCAACTTGCCGCAAAATCATTTGCCGTTGAGTTGCGCGTTGATGGCACGCTTAATAAAGGTGAGTTTCGCGTGCAGGCTGTTTGGGACGAGAGTGAAAGCGGTCACACAATGGTGACGCCGCGGGTCGATCCGGCCAAGTCTACACCGCCAACCTTCAACGAGACGATTCGCGAAACGGCCGATGGCTCGACCGAAAGCGAGCAGACTGTTGTACGGCCTCGCGTGGTCGAGCTTTATTCAATCGAGATTTGGCGAAATGGGATTCGTGAGGCAGTGGTTCCGATTACGAAGCCCGAGATCACCATCGGTAGAGGCTCAAGAACAATCACGGTTGACTTGCCATTAAAAGGGGATCCGGAAGTGAGCCGTGTGCACGCAATTCTTATTCGCTCGGACGATGGCTATTGGCTTGTTCCGAAAGGTCGTAATCCTACTGTGGTCGCTGGGCATGAGCTTCCGCGAGAGGAACGCACACACGTTGCTCCCGACGAAAAGATTGCCATCTGCACCTTCGTCCTCCGCATCCAGCCTAAGTAAGAGCGCAGACCGGCAGCCGGTGGCCTGACGCACAGATGAGCACTGAAATCGGTTAATAAAAAATCACGGATAGGTGTCTGCGTTGCGAGGGCGGCCAGGGCCCAGTCTGATAATGTGACAGCTTGCCGAAAAAGTGGTGAACATCAAGTAGGAGCAGCAAAGCGATCCACGCGCATCACACGAAATGACTCGAATTAGGGCGTCCATTTCGTGCTGCTTCGTGTGGTTTCGTGGATCGTGTTTGTTTTTCCGCAAACCTGCTAGACGACTTGGCCGGTATGGGACAAAGATTCGCTCCAGGAGACGATCTCATCTTTCAGCTTGAGAGTGGCTACGGTTTACTCCGCGTACTGGCTATCGAAGGCGAAGGAGCGGAGACGGTCTGGCATCTACTGGCGTACGATGAGTTTTTTCCTGATATCGAATCTGCGGAAAGAGCCCTGGTCCAGCGCGGATCGCTTCGCGTGAGAGAGGCGCACATGGCTTTGACAGACAGGGCATTCGAACGAACACCTGCGGCGCAGCTTGGTAATCGCACGGTCAAGGATGAGGAACTTGCTTTCTATCGCGAATGGCTGCAAACAGAAAAGAGACTTGTGTCTGATCGTTCAGCACTGCTTATGCTGGGTATTCGCTGAGTTATCGGTATAGAGGATTCGATGAGGAGAGGATTAGCGCAGAGGAAATTCGGACGCCGATTATATTTGCCGTCTTCGGCACTTCTCGTCGGCCTGGTCTTCTTATCGCCCGCTACGTCATCTTTGGCCACGCGTCATGAGCGCCAGATCGATTCCTGGAAACCTCTCAATTACAATGTCACACTCACTTTCAACGACCAGTTAACCGAGGTCACAAACGCTCGCACGGAAATCACGATCACTACACTGACGGATCAGGTTTCAACTCTTGATCTCGATTTCGGAGAAATGACGGTTGATTCCGTTAGTGTGAATAGTCGTTCAACACAATTCGAACATCCAGCCGAATTACTCAAGGTCAAGTTACCGCAAACAGTAGGCAAAGGAGCTCAGCTCGTTATCGTCGTTGTCTATCATGGCAAGCCAAAAGACGGACTGATTCTGTCAAATGACAAGGACGGTAAACCCGCAGTTGTAGGAGACAACTGGCCAGATCGTGTGCACCAATGGATTCCCTGTCTCGATCACCCGTCTGCCAAGGCTACAGTGAGTTTCACTGTCACGGCTCCGGAGCGCGACGTTGTAGTGGCAAACGGGCGTCTGGATCGAACAGAGACCACTGCAAATGCCACGCGCACGTGGACCTACACGGAAAGCATGCCCATTCCACCCTATTGCATGATCGTCGCCGTGGGTGAGTTTGCGAAACTGGAGTCAAACAAGCCCGCGGAGACACCACTCTCATACTACGTTCCGAAATCTGACAGTAGACTGGCGATCCCGGGGTTCGCCCCCGCAGCGCCATCACTGAAGCTCTTCAGCGAGACGGTTGCGCCTTATCCGTACGAGAAGCTTGCCCTCATCGTCGGCGCCACTCGCTTTGGTGGAATGGAAAACTCAAGCGCCATCGTCTTCACCAGCAGCTTGTTCAATTCAAGAACCAACCAGCCGATGAGTCGCGTCTTTAACATACGTTTTGGAATTGTCGATGTTGTCGCCCATGAGATAGCCCACCAATGGTTTGGCGATTCTGTGACTGAGTCGACCTGGTCAGACCTCTGGCTGAGCGAAGGCTTTGCTACCTATTTCGCTGGGCTCTTCATTGAGAAGTATGAAGGCGAAGCCGTTTTTCGTGATTACCTGAAGAGGGCGGCGGACACATATTTCAGCTACGAGAAGCAGACGCGCACTCCCATACACGATACGGACACCGAAGACCTTTTCAAGCTGCTGAATGCGAACAACTACCAGAAGGGCGCCTGGGTCTTGCACATGCTTCGGTCCAGGCTTGGCGACGAGGCCTTCTTCCGTGGCCTTCGCGCCTATTACAACGCCCACAAAAACTCAACGGCAACAACCGAGGACTTGCGTGCGGCCCTGGAAGGGGCGTCGGGCGTGGATCTGCGTGAATTCTTTGCTCGCTGGGTTTATGGAACGGGCCATCCGCAATATGAACTGTCCTGGGAGTGGAACAGCGAAAAGAGCCTGATGACACTCCACCTGGACCAACTCCAGCCTGAACCTTCATTTCCTAATTGGTTGTCAGCGGATGTGACTACGGCAAATGGCAAGCGACGAGTTGTCTTTAAGCCTATTGGCAAAAAGACTGTTGAAGAGTTGCACCTCGATCAAGCACCTGTCTCTATTCAGGTGGATCCGGATAGTACCGTGCTGAAGGAAGTGACGGTGAAGCTTGCAGCGAAGGCGAAGCCGTAATACCCCACAAGCGCCAAAGCCCCGGAATATACGCCGGGGAGGCTGCCGCTGGACCGAAAACGAAGAAGCTTATCCGAGCCCCGAGCCGCGGAATATGTCGCGATAATCACAATGAACTCTCAAGAACGATGTCTCCCGTCGACGGTCTCAAGCTTCGTACAGAACCGCAAGCGGTAGAGACTGTGTGAAAACTCAAGATGTTGCCCGAACATCACTAGTATTTGAGGTTGCACTCAATGCAGAATGTCAGAACCGAGGAGCGGTAGAGATTGTGTGAAAACCTGCACGTAGCTCCAATTATCTCTCAAG
>JBGPNE010000309.1:0-4559 GCA_041487335.1 Pyrinomonadaceae bacterium | reverse complement strand
CATGTTGGTTTTAATCGCTGACAAATTCGAACAGTCTGGACGCGATGGTTTGCAGGCCATCGGCTGCGGTATTTCGTATCAGCCGGATCTGAAAGACGATGCGCTCGTGGCGGCGATTCGCAAAGAAAACCCAGACGTTCTTGTCGTACGCTCAACGAAGGTCACTGAACCGATGCTTGAGGAGGGCCAGATTAAACTGGTTGTCAGGGCCGGCGCGGGTTACAACACTATTGACGTGGCGGCGGCTTCAAGGCGAGGCATCTACGTTTCCAACTGTCCGGGCAAGAATTCAATCGCCGTCGCTGAGTTGGCTTTTGCGCTCATCCTCGCGATCGACCGTCGCATTGTAGACAATGTAATCAGTCTGCGACGCGGCGAATGGAACAAAAAGGAATTTTCAAAAGCGCGAGGGCTTTTTGGTCGCACACTCGGTTTGATTGGAGGCGGAAGAATCGGCCGGGAGATGATTCCGCGCGCCCGCTCCTTTGGCATGCAGGTCATCGCCTGGAGCCGCAACCTAACACCGGAGCTAGCCGCCGCACTTGGCGTCACATACAAGAGTAAGCCCGCCGAGGTCGCCCGCCAGGCGGACATCGTTAGCGTGCACCTGGCGCTTAAATCGGAGACTAAAGGAATCATCGGCGCGGAATTCTTTGCCGCAATGCGTGAAGGCGCCTACTTCATCAACACGTCGCGCGGTGAAGTAGTTGATCAGGCGGCACTGGTTCAGGCAATGAAGACTCGCAACATTCGTGCGGGGCTCGACGTGTATGCTGTTGAGCCAACATCGGGAATAAGTGAGTTCACAGACCATATTGCGAAAGAAGCAAATCTCTATGGCACACATCACATCGGTGGTTCGACCGATCAGGCCCAGGAAGCGATCGCAGCTGAAACCGTGCGCATCATCCGCGAGTTCAAGGAAACTGGAAAAGTTCCGAACGTAGTAAATCTAGCCCGGCAAACGCCTGCCACACATAGGCTGGTGGTACGTCATCTGGATCGCCCGGGGGTCTTGGCAAGTGTGCTTGACACGATTAAAGCTGAGCAGATCAACGTTCAGGAGATGGAGAACATTGTCTTTGAAGGCGCTGAGGCTGCAGTCGCCCGAATCAATTTGGACAATGCGCCATCGCGAGCGATGCTCAATCGGTTGGGGACAGAGAATGCAGACATTATTGACCTCGATCTACTTGAACTGAGCAGCGAATGAACGCAACACTCATCACCGGCGCCTCGAGTGGCATTGGCAAAGCCTTCGCGCGGAGACTTGCCGCGCGCGGGCGGAATGTCCTGCTCGTGGCGCGGTCAGAAGACAAACTGATAACGCTCTGCAATGAACTGGGCCGCATTAACAGCATCCGGGCGCAGCACGTCGGCCTCGATCTGACCAAACCGGACGCTCCGGCGCATTTGTTTGAGGAGACGGAAAGGCGTGGACTGGCCATCGACATGCTCATCAACAATGCGGGGTTTGGTTCGATGGGTGAGTTCACAAAGCAGGAGCTTGCGCGCGAGTTGAATATGATCGATCTCAACGTCAAAGCATTGGTTGAGCTGACCTATCGATTTCTCATCCCGATGCGTGAACGCAAACAGGGAGCGATCATCAACGTCGCGTCAACCGCCGGATTTCAGCCCGTGCCTTTCATGGCAAACTACGCGGCAACCAAAGCGTTCGTACTTTCGTTTTCTGAAGCGTTGTGGGAAGAGAACCGCCCCTATGGAATTCAGGTTATGGCCTTGTGCCCGGGCGTGACGGAGACGAATTTCTTTGAGGCAGCGCAGATTCAGAAGCCGCCAATGCGAGTGGCCCAGGCTCCTGAAGATGTAGTCGATGCAGCGCTTAATGGGCTGGCAAGAAAACAGGGTCACATCGTTTCAGGCTGGACAAACTTTTTCATGATCGAAGCGGAACGCCTGGTGCCGCGCTGGTTGGTGACGAGAATAGCCGGCCGGCTTCAGCGGTCGCAGTATGGAAATGACTATGACAAGTGACAGGTGACGAGTGAAGCGAGCTAAAATTATTGGTTCTTCCGGTCACCCGCCACCTGTCACGGGTCACGGGAGGAAAATAATGACTGAACGAATTTACAACTTCAGTGCAGGACCGGCCGTGCTTCCTCTGCCGGTGTTGGAGGAAGCACAGCGCGATATGTTGAGCCTTCCCGGTATTGGCATGTCAGTGATGGAGATCAGCCATCGCTCAAGAACATTTGACGAGATCATCGGCCGAGCTGACTCGGGTATAAGAGAACTGATGAGAGTACCGGACAACTACCATGTCCTTTTCCTGCAGGGAGGCGCGAGCCTGCAGTTCTCCATGGTGCCGATGAACTTTTTGCCGAAGGATGGCAGCGCCGACTACATCATCACGGGCAGTTGGGGAAAGAAGGCTTTGAAGGAAGCCAGGCGCTCGGGGGCAGTGAATGTTGCTGCAACCATGGCCGACGGAGGGTTCACGCGGGTGCCCGGGCAAAACGAACTCAATCTACATCCGAAAGCGGCCTACGTTCATATCACTACCAATGAGACCATTGAAGGCGTTGAATGGAAGCGAGAGCCGCAGGTGAGTGATGTCCCGCTCGTCGCTGACGCCTCATCGGACGTTCTGTCGCACGCGATCACGATCGAGAAATACGCTCTCATCTACGCTGGCGCGCAGAAGAACATGGGCCCAAGCGGCGTTACGTTGGTCATTATTCGCGACGACTTGCTGAAGCGCATCCCCGACAGCCTGCACACAATGCTCGACTATCGCACTCATGTAGAGAACAAGTCTTTATACAACACGCCGAACACTTGGGGCATTTACATCATCAGTCTCGTTTGCCAATGGCTGCGTGAGAAAGGTGGACTTGCGGCCATGCAGCGCGAGAACGAGGAGAAGGCAGCCCTTCTCTACGACGCCATTGACGCTACAGATTTCTATCGCGGACATGCTGATGCGGATTCGCGTTCAATCATGAACGTTACCTTCCGGCTTCCTTCTGAGGAACTAGAAAAGAAGTTTGCCTTAGAGGCGACTGCCCAAGGTCTGGACGGATTGAAGGGACACCGTTCAGTGGGTGGCATTCGCGCTTCCATCTACAATGCCTTTCCGCTCGAAGGGGTGGCGGCGCTCCTCTCATTTATGAAGGAATTTGAGAGGAAGAACGGTTAGAAAGACCATAGTATCGGAAGCTGCATCCGTAGATAGCTGATCTCCTGGCTTCGCGAAAACGATACAGTAGTGTATCGAACCGGTGTCGCCGCGCTAGTGGCGGTTTGTTCACTCATCATCATCTGGAGCTTCCTTGCGCCTCACTCAAGGTGGTATAATTATTGCAAGTTCTCAATTTGTTGAAAAACGCCCGCAGCGTTCCCCCAAAGAATTGCCTCGTTCATCGCAGATTAGGAGGGAGAAGACTTATGCGCAAATTAATTCCTGGTTTGCTCGCAGTGGTCGCCCTGGTCTTGTTGACCACGGTGGCTCTCGGTCAGACCGAAACAACAACTACTACATTAACCAAAACAGTTCAAAATCCCGACGGCACATACTCAATAATCGAGTATCCGGTGGGGAAAGAAGTAACAGTTACCTTGAATCCGATCAGCTTGAGCGGGGCCACTGGAACCGCAACAGTGCTGCGCGATCCGGACGGCACCACAATCAAACTCAATTTGCAGGGTCTGCCCAACACGTTGATGTCGCTGAATATGTACGCGGTCGATGCTGACGGTGTAGCTCACTTCTTAGGTCCAATGGTGATTGGAAACGGAACCGGCGTGTTCACGACGACAGCTAAGCTGGACAAGTTCATGATTGTGGCATCACCAGAAGCTAACCTTTCTGAATATACCCCTCAGACGAAGATCTATTTCCGCAGTGCAGTGCCGGAGGGCTACGCGGTTGTGCCATTCAGAACCCGTCCGAGAGGCGAAGAAGTTTCGGCAACTTCAACACGGGGTGAAACTTCGGCGTATAGAGTGCCGATGCTCAACATCCCCGCCTATAAGGTAGGAGACGAGACTAAACTGAAGGTGAACTTTGCTGGGGCCATGGAAGGCGCGCGCGCGGATATTTTTATCGAGCCGCGCAAGCATAGCAATGCAACGGAAGTGAAGATACACTTCCACGACCTCAAGGAGGCGCCGCATGGAAAGGTTTATACGGTCTGGGCAGTTTCGCGAGCCAACAAATTCGTAAGGCTCGGTCAGATCGTGAACACGCGAGGACGCAACGAGGCAGAGATTAAGTCGGAAACGACTCTTCCGGACTTTGGTCTGCTGGTAACGATGGAAGATGTCGGTGAGCGAATGTCGCCGCTCGGTGCGCGAATCGGAGAAGTCGTGATCATTAATTAAGAAAGAACGTGCGCCATTAGCGCGTTAGAATGAGGCCGCCGTTCTGGCGGCCTCATTTATTCTCGCATCCTATTCGAATTCATCTGCCCCGGAGACGTCGCTTTCCTTGCTTGCTCGAGGAATGTGGCTTGCCGGGGCAAACTCGACTAGAATGCCGCAGATCAGCTAACCATATTGGTCCATAGTCAGTCTCAAGTCTGCATTCTTAGTTT
>JBGPNE010000308.1:0-4569 GCA_041487335.1 Pyrinomonadaceae bacterium | reverse complement strand
GTCCGGCGCGAATCGCGGCGACATAGCCGCCCGGACCGCTGCCGATGACCGTTACGTCAAACTGTTCGTTAGCCAATTGCGGTTCCTCTCTGACAGTGTTCTAGCGCAACAACTTGCGCTGCTGTTTTAGTGCATTTCGAAAGACTGGCATTATAATCGCTCGCCTGTGATTGAGCCAATTGGGCATTGGCGATGAGGTCAGTACCGGGAGCGGTAGCGACCGGGTACCGATCAACGCGACGGTCGAAGATCGGCGAGACGCTTACCCGGTCGCATCCACCACCCCACGCGGGCTGCCCGCGCGGGGAGCCCGGTCCGCTCCCGGTACTGACTCCATTACACAACACACGAGAGAGACTACATGAAACACTCCGAAGGCTTTCTAAAAATAGTTAACGACGCGAAGACGCGAATCAAAGAAGTAACTGTCGCCGACACTCGTGATCGTCTGGTAGCAAATACAGCCGCGCGTCTGATCGACGTGCGCGAAGATGACGAGTGGCGGGCGGGCCACGCTGCCGGCGCGGAACATCTCGGCAAAGGCATCATCGAACGCGACATCGAAGCGAGCGTCCCGGACAAATCAACTGAGTTGATTCTTTATTGCGGCGGAGGCTATCGCTCAGCGCTGGCTGCTGACGTGCTTCAAGAAATGGGTTATACGAATGTCTGGTCGATGGCCGGTGGTTGGAAGACGTGGCAGGAATCGGGCGCGCCGGTGGATCAGTGAGGGTCGAAGACTCGTTGAATCACTTCCTTCTCTTGAGATTCATTGAGCTTTCCCACCCAAGCATTCTCAACGCGCCCTGATCGATCAATAAGGAGCAGCGTAGGTGTAGCAGCGACCTTAACGTCAGTTAATGAGGCACTGATGATGTCGTCGACCAGCACACTGTGGTCACATAGGTAACGCTCAGTATCGGCCCTCTCGCCGGGAACTAGAGCCATGAATCGCGGCCCAATTCTTCCGGCTCGTTGCTCGTAAAGCCTGTGATAGAAACCCGCGCTTTCTTCGCAATAGCGGCAACCCTTTTGAAGCACCATTAACAGAGTGCGTCCATTCTCTTCCCACTTCACGCCGGTCAAGGATAATTTTGCTCCGATCGCAGGCGCTAAGGGCGTTTCCTTTGGTTTTCGTGTTGTCGCGATCAATCTTGCGATGACGATGATCGCGACGATCAGGATGGCCACGTTAGCGGCTACTTCGAGAGATCGTCGAAGCCTTGTGGTGGGAAGTGTCATGTGAGTCCTCTACGTTAGTTGCCGGCCGGTTTGGCCGCTGTCTTTTTCACCGGCTTGGGGTTTTCAGCAAGAACGGCTTCGGCGAAGCGAAGCTTTAGCGAAAGCCGCAACGCTGGTTCGTGAAAACCGTCTGCGATACTTTGAGCGCGAAACCAATCGGTTGTGCCGAGCGTCGAGAGCGATGAATCGATTTCTAATTCACCCAGGCTTTCGGGGAAGACACCAAGCTTTGTGTGCGCTTCTCCAATCTTGGCGTCGAGTCCGAACGCGACCGGCGGCTTCGCTGGCGGATCGACTTTAGAGGCCGATGAGTTGGCGTACCTTGACGCCGCCGACAAGGTATCGAACGCTCGCTGGGGATCGTCCTTTGCCAACATCGCTGTGCCGATCAGAGCAAGCTCGACTTTATGAGGGCTCGGCGACGCCTTATCTAAGGCCTTCAGCGCGTTGCTGATCAACTCGAAACCCAGCACCCGATCTGCCTTCGCCGCCACTGTTGCCAAGGCAAGCAAGGACCACGCTCGCGTCTCTTCTGAAGGGATTGAACCGGCGAGTTGTTGGGCTTCAATGAACTTCTTCTGCTTTACGAGGGCGTTCATTCGAGTAATCGTTAAGAGATCGGTGAAAGCTGCCTTGTGATCTGGATCGCTGAAGCCGCTGATCGCTTCCGAAGCCAAGTCAAAATTCTTCTGCGACTCTCCTGATTCATTGCGTAAGAGTTCTGAGACAAGACCAACAAGTCGAAGGTCGCGCTTTTCAGGATTAGGATCTTTCAGGATGTCATTCAGTCTATCCCTTGGCTCTGAGAATTTTTCGGGCTGAAACGCCTCCAATCTAGCTCTTGTTTTTTCCGGAACGAATGGCGCCGCCTGATCCAAAGTCAAATCAAACGCTAGCAGGCGTTCCGGCGCGTACTGCAAGATAACAGGGCGTACACTTAGCAAGTATCGCGTGAACACACTATTTATATACGATGGATCGATTCCGGTATTCGTGGTCGGATCGCTGACAAAACTAGACCACGCCTGAAGCGAGCGCGTGAAGAAGTCGATAAAAGCAATCCTTACAAGTGGCGGCATTTCCTGGTCGGATTGAACGATAGCAGCCGCATAGCTGAGACTCGACCAGTGGAACGTGACATTCGCAGCCATGAACTGCCCCATACCAAGTTCGAGCTTGTTAAGCACCGCGCGGTTTCCGGTCTGGTTCAATTTCTGGACGATATCGAACAAGACGTGGGAGATGATTCCGCCCTGAAGACTGTTGAAGACAAGCCCCAGCGCTTTTTCGGGATCGGTATCGATGAGTGATAGCGCGACTGTGGCGGTTTGGTCAGCAATGGTTTCTCGATCCCTGAACTGAGTAAACCAGTCTCTATCCTTATTGTAGGTTACTGAGCTATTGCTCATACTTGATTCTGAGTCCGCTCGAAAGTTCTTCTGCAAAGCCGTCGCCTTCTCCGGATCGAGCTTCGCATAGACGGCCAGCACTTCATTCCGCAAAGTACCCGCCGTGTGTCGCCGATACCAAGTTGCTTTGTCCTCTGATTCCCACTGTTTGAGGTCGCGCAGGGACAGATCAAGCAGGCCAACCGCCTGATCATGCTGCGAGCGTAGGAGAATCCTCGCCGCATAAATCAACAGCTTGACTCGCTGAGGTATGTCTGGAAGTTTCGATGCCTCAGCAGAAGAGCTCGAAACGGAAGTCATAGCGAGCGAGTTGTAATCGTAGTCATCGGCAGCCGTCTTGTTCTGGGCTCGGCAGTCCGACACTAGCCAGAACGTCAGAACGGCTGACAGGATGACCGTTTTAGCGGGTCTCCGCATGTGATTTCTTTAGCTGAACTTGCTGAAAGAGTCTGCACGTACCAGGCTAAGTGTAAGCGCGCCCAGATTAAGAACTATTCAATGCCTGGCCTGCAGTTTTTCACGCACTTGTCAGATTGGATATCACACGCTAGATGGCCATCCGGACTGCAAGGACTGCCGCATCGCCGTAAGCACTCCTGGTACTGGTTATCACATCCATCCGTGCAAGTGCTTTCATCAGCCTTACTAACCGGAGAAACGAGATTCGTAAAGCCAGCAAGACTGAGAAGGACAGCTAGAGTGAGTAGACGTAAAGTGAGCCGCATCGGTTGGACTCCTTTCAACTTCGGATCGCGGGTGGCGCGACAGGCGGAGGAGTTCTTCGTCTGACGCAACCGTGGAAGCGCGCCATTCTAAGGTCAGTGAGCAAAGCCAAAATTCGTAGGACTGCTCGCTGACCGTCAGGAGGAAGCGCCGTTGCCAAGCGAACAAGCGCCTTTTATCACCGTTACCCCCCCCTGTCAATAGTTTTCTTGCCATAGCCATGCTTCTTGCACTAATGCGAGTGGAACACCGGATTCCACGTAACCGAATTCAGGGCCACGGCGTCATTAACGATCTTATCAGTCCGTTTTCTTTCAAAACCGAAACCGGGTTTAGAGTTCAGCCTTCAGGCTGCCGGCTGAGCGAGAACAAGCTAAAGCTTGAACTCTGAACTGAATTCTGATCTTGTCATTTCACAGGAGAACACCATGAGAAAACTGTCCCTGCTCGCTATTGCTCTGCTCGTTTGCACGTTTGCTTCGATCGCCTTTGGACGCGAAACCAAACTCGTGCGCTATCCGAGTTACTCGAACGGCCGCATCGCTTTTACCTATCTCGGCGACATCTGGACGGCCGATGAGAACGGCCAGAACGTTCAGCGTCTGACGGTGAACAAAGCGCGCGATGCGTATCCGCGTTTCTCGCCGGACGGGAAATGGATCGCTTTCTCGAGCGACCGGAACGGCAACCTCGATGTCTTTATCATTCCCTCCGGCGGCGGCACGGCCAAGCAATTAACTTTTCATTCGGCCGACGACACGGTGCTGGGCTGGACGCCGGACGGGCGCGGCGTGCTATTCAGCAGTCAGCGCGGTGAAGACTTCATGGGGATGCTTTACGTAGTGAGCGTCGATGGCGGGATGCCGACGAAAGCCGGAACCGATATGGGCCTGGCGGCGAGTTTTTCTCCTGACGGCAAGCGCATCGCTTACAACCCCAAGGGACAGGTTTACTGGCGCAAGTATTATCGCGGCGCTTATGCAACCGATGTTTGGATCGAAGACATTTCGTCGAAAAAGTTTACCCAGTTGACGGATTTCGACGGCCAGGATTCGTGGCCGATGTGGAGCAACGATGGCGGAATCTATTTCGTCAGCGACCGCGACGGCAATGGCCTGACAAATATTTGGCGCGAATCGGAAAGTGGCGGCAAAGCCGAGAAAGTCACGGCATTCAAGAGTGGCGACGTGCGCTT
>JBGPNE010000307.1:0-4582 GCA_041487335.1 Pyrinomonadaceae bacterium | reverse complement strand
CGTGAACCTCCCCGGCACAAGGCCGTGGCATCAGTACCAATTCCTGAGCTGCTAGCGATGCCGTTCGAATAGCCGGCGCATTATCTGCGGCAGAATCAGAGAGGTTTGCAGGATTGATCCGGTAGTGAAACGTTTGGCGAGTCCGTGAAAGAGCTTTGCAGCTTTCGAGTCATAGCGAAACCACCAAAGATCCGGTAGGAAGAAGACTCGATTCACGTGAACGTGCTGTGGTGTG
This sequence comes from Pyrinomonadaceae bacterium, assembly GCA_041487335.1. Classification (GTDB taxonomy): domain Bacteria; phylum Acidobacteriota; class Blastocatellia; order Pyrinomonadales; family Pyrinomonadaceae; genus PSRF01. The sequence continues at coordinate 4,347 of JBGPNE010000307.1, read as the reverse complement.
ACCAACTCAAGCAGCCCCATGCGGCCGTGTGTTCGGCCGTAGCCGCTGTCTTTAACGCCACCCCAGGGTGTTTGGGCAACGCCGTGCGTGTAAAGCACTTCGTTAACCATCACAGTTCCCGCTTCGATGCGTTCGCCAATTCGTCGTCCCCGGGATGTGTTTTTTGTCCACACGCTGGCGGTGAGACCGTAGGCGCAGTCGTTCGCCAGTTTCACAGCCTCATCTTCAGTCTGGAATGTCATTACCGGAAGCACCGGGCCGAAGGTCTCTTCGCGCATGATGACCATGCCGTGGTCAACGTTAGTAATCACTGTCGGCTCGTAGAAAAAGCCTCCAAGATTGCTGGCGCGCTGTCCTCCGGTGATTACTTTCGCGCCGCTCCGAACTGCATCGTTTACGTGTTCTTCGACAATTCCGAGTTGCCTTTCATTTGACATCGCGCCGATGTCCGTGTCCGGCTTTGTACCGACGTTCTGTTTGAGTAAATGGGTTTCCGCAACAACTCGGCTGATAAACTCCGGAGCAATTGATTCCTGGACGTAGCAACGTTCGACTGACGCACAGGCCTGTCCGGAGTTTGCGAAAGCGCCCCAAACGGCCCCGCGCGCAGCCATTTCAATATTCGCATCTTCGAGGACAACCATTGCGTCTTTCCCGCCCAGCTCGAGCACAACAGGTGTGAGATGTTTTGCGGCAGCTTCGGCCACGCGTTTGCCAGTGGCAACGCTTCCAGTGAACATGATCTTATCCACCCGCGCGTCGATCAGGGCTGCTCCAGTCGAACCGTCGCCGGTTGCAATCTCAAGCACACCATCAGCGAGGCCGCCTCGACTGAAAATCTCTCCAATCCTTAGACCTATCAGCGGCGTGAGTTCACTCGGCTTGAGCACAACGGCATTGCCCGCCATCAAGGCCATGACGACTTCTTCGGCGGGCGTTGCCAGAGGGAAATTCCACGGCGAGATGATGCCGACGACACCAAGCGGCTTGAAGACGATGCGGGACGAGCGACCCATCAATCCGTATTGACCGATATCGATCTTTTGCTGACGGAGTAGAGCTTCGCTTCCGCGTGCGAAATATTGCATCGCATCGAGCGTGGGCACTAGCTCCATGGCGAGAGCTTCCGAGACAGGCTTGCCAGTTTCTCGAGAGATCAACCTTGCTATCTGGTCCATTTCGCTGAGCATGATCTCGCGCGCTTTGAGTATGACGCGAGCTCGATCTCGAAATGAAAGACTTGCCCAGGCAGGCTGCGCTGTGCGTGCTCGCCTCACCGCCTGTTCGACTTCCTCTGGAGTTGTTAACGGAGCGCGGCCGACCTCTTCGCCAGTAGCTGGATCGTAAGAGACCAGCTCGCGGGTCTGTTGTGCTTGAACAATTTGCGTGCTCATTTCGTCTGGCCCGATTATCCAACAAAGCGGCTGTGGGGGCTAGCAGAAATATCACCTGGCATTCTCGTTTTTTGAGCAAAGATTTCTTGCGCAACGGCTTTGCCGCCTGATGTGACGTGGTGTAGCTTTAGTGCGACCGAGGCTCAGAGAACACAAAGGCTGCACCGAGCGAGCGTGAACCGGCGGACTGACAGCATAGATTGGGCAGCATTAACGGGATTTACACAATCAATCATTCCCGAACGCTCTATCCTGTAAATCGTGTTAATCCTGTCGAATGTAGACCCGCTCTCTATTTCAGTCTCATTTCCTCACTGCCCAAGCGCTCGGTTACAATCACCAGAGTCAATTTTGAATCCAGTGCCTTCAAGGAGAAGCTCTTATGATTCGACCGCAACTCGCGGAATTCATGCGGCGCATGGACCAAGAATCCGTTGCCATCATTCCCAGCGCGCGCGAAGCTGTGCGTTCAAACGATACCCAATATCGTTTTCGCCAGGATTCAGATTTCTACTACCTGACCGGCTTCGAGGAACCCGAGTCGATTGCCGTAATGGCTCCCTCAAAGGAACAGCAATACACCCTCTTCGTTCGACCCCGTGATCCAGAACGAGAGATCTGGGATGGACGGCGCGCCGGAACGGAAGGCGCGAAAGGCGAGTATGGCGCGAGCCAGGCTTTCCCCACCGCCGAGTTTGAGGAGAAACTCCATGACATTCTCGATGGCGCAGAGAAACTCTATTACCGGCTTGGTGTTAATGCCGAACTGGACGATACGATTATCCGCCAGATTGTGCGCATGCGCGCGCTAAACCGGAAACCCATTCACCCGCCGCAGACCATAATCGATCCCGCGACGATCGTTCACGAGATGCGAGTGTTCAAAAGCGCCGCAGAGATCGACTTGATGCAGCGTGCAGCAGACATTGCCGCCGAAGCTCATTGCGAGGCGATGAAAGCTGCCAGGCCAGGCATGAAGGAGTATGAGGTCGAGGCCCTGATCGAGCAGATCTTTCGCCGCCGCGGTGCCGCGGCTCCGGCCTACAACTCAATCATTGGCGCTGGCGCGAATGCCACCGTGCTCCACTACATCAATAATGACGGTGAACTGCGCGAGGGAGAGCTGCTGCTGATCGATGCCGGCGCCGAGTATGGAGGCTACGCTTCGGACATCACCCGCACCTTTCCAATTAACGGGCGTTTCACAAAAGCTCAACGTGAGATCTACGACCTTGTGTTGGAGACCCAAATGTCCTGCGTGGAGCTGGTCAGACCGGGCGTAACTCATGATGAGCTAAAGAACCATTCGATTGAGATGCTCACCGAAGGTATGGTCCGGCTCGGGTTGTTAAATGGTAAAACCGATGAACTAATCAAAGAGGAGAAGTACAAGCAGTTTTACATGCACGGCCTGGGCCATCTTCTCGGCATCGACGTGCATGACGTGGGGCGCTATTACTATGACAAAGAATCAAGAGCGCTGGAACCGGGAATGGTGATGACAGTCGAGCCAGGTCTCTACATCGCGCCGAATACCAAAGATATTCCGGAACAGTATCTTGGCATTGGCATAAGGATAGAAGATGACGTGCTTGTTACCCAGAACGGGCCCCGCGTGCTGACCAGCAAAGTTCCCAAACAGCCGGAAGAGATTGAAACGCTGATGGGGAGGTGAAAAGTCGTAGGCAGGAAGCAGGAGGCAGGAAGCAGGAAAAATGACTCTTGAAGTCCTCACTGAGCCAATGCCAGAACCGCAGCATATCCTCATTGGAGAACATTCGCGTTATGGGGCAGAGGGTCGGCGAACCGAGTATGTTTTCTGCTTACTGCTTAGTGCTTTCTGCCTGCTTCGATAACTCCTCGACAATCTCCCGCACCGCCTCACGCCCCTTCTCAACTTCATCTGGTCTAAAAGAAACTGCGCCCACTACGGCATGGCCGCCGCCGCCGTAGCGTTCGCAGATACGCGCGATGTTGTGGGTGCGCGGGCGATGGGCCCAGGGATTGGAGCCGACCGAAATCTTCGTCCGTTGCGCGCCTCTGGTTAGGGCCACCGAGTATGTAGTTTCAGGGTAGAGGTAGTAAGGAATGAACTTGTTAAAGCCTTCGTAGCCCTCGTCAACCAGATCAAACTGAACCACGCCATTGGCAAATTGCGCCTTGCGGCGAATCGCTTCAACAGTGTCAAGATGCTGCTGCAGGATTGGCTCAAATCGGCGCTGTACCTCTTCACTGGTCGCCACTTCCTCAAGCGGCTTCAGCGTTAGATCCCGGATTAATTGTTCCATGAACCGACCATCGGGATCCGCTTCTATCACCTGCATCAATTGCAGCGCCGGTTCTTTAAGCTCAACACACTGCGCGGCAGATTCATAAAGCGCTCCATCGATAATGTGTGCCCATTGGATCAGAGATTGGAGCGGCCCGGCATTAAAACCGAAACGCGAGCCCCCAACGTCAGCGATAAACTCGGTGCAGGATTTACGGGTTGGATCGAGAAACTTCTTGCCCGTTCTGTCCGCCCGAAAATGCGCTTCATCCTCAGGCGTGAGAAATGCCGACTCGTGGTGATCAAACCACCATGTCAGTAGCTCAGAGGCTGCGTATTTGAAATCGACGATTGCGTTTTCGTCGCCATCAAACATTTCAATGTCGAAGAGCGTGCCCGGTCGATGGAGCAGACCGGTGTATTCCACATCTGCACCGGGGTGAATTCTTTCTTTGTAAAAGCGTGTGAAGGTGGCGGCTGAAGCTACACCATCGAAGCAGTGGCCGTGGTAGAGCAATCGAAGTTTCATCAATAGTCTTGACTGTCCTGCAATTAGGTCTGAATGAAAACCCCCAATCCTAGCAAGGAAAACAGCTACTGCAAAGGCGGGAGGAAGTGAAAAAGTGGGCGTCTTAATTTTCACTTATGGTCTGGCTGGCTGATGCTCCTTCATGATAAGCACCG
>JBGPNE010000306.1:0-4588 GCA_041487335.1 Pyrinomonadaceae bacterium | reverse complement strand
GACTCGCGTCGTGTGAACCGCCGCCTGCATGCAAGTAGCATCTCCGAACAGCCTTTAATCAGAAGATGATTGAAGAGTTTGCAGAAGGACAAGTAGGAGCAGTAAAGCGATCCACCAATCACACGAAATGACTCGAATTAAGGCGTCCATTTCGTGCTGCTTCGTGTGGTTTCGTGGATCTCTTTGCACCTTTGCGCGAACATGAGGCCTCATTTCATCGCGGTGATGATCGCATCCGCAAACTCCGCCGTCTTGGCGGTGCCGCCGATGTCGCGCGTGCGGACTTTGCCTTCCGCGAAAACTTTCAGCATTGCGCTCTCGGCTCTATCCGCCGCCTCGCGCTCGCCGAGGTGCCGTAACATGAGAATTCCTGATTGCAGCAACGCCGTGGGATTCGCAATCCCCTGCCCGGCAATGTCCGGTGCCGAGCCATGCACCGCTTCAAACACTGCGCCATGCTCGCCAATATTCGCGCCGGGAACGAGACCAAGGCCACCGACCAAACCCGCACAGAGATCCGACACTATATCTCCGTAAAGATTCTCGAGCAGCATCACGTCAAACTGCTCGGGCCGCATCACGAGTTGCATGCAAGCGTTGTCAATAATCTTGTCGTCGGCTTCTACTTCCTTGTAGTCCTTCGCCACGTTGCGGAAGCAATCCAGAAAAAGTCCATCGGACAGCTTCATAATGTTCGCCTTATGGATGGCCGTGACCTTCTTCCGCCCTTCGCGACGCGCATACTCCAGGGCAAAACGAGCAATGCGGGTCGAGGCCTTCTCGGTAATGATCTTTATACTCTCAACCACTCCCGGCACAACAACGTGCTCGATCCCGGAGTAGAGACTCTCGGTATTTTCGCGAACCACGACGAGATCGAGTTCGGGATAGCGGCAGGGAACGTTGGGAAGCGCGCGCACCGGCCGTAGGTTGGCATAGAGGTCGAGTGCCTTGCGCAGCCCGACGTTAACTGAAGTGAAACCTTTGCCGATGGGCGTGGTGATTGGGCCCTTGAGCGCGACCTTGTTTCGCTTGATTGACTCAAGCAACTCCACTGGCAACGTATTGCCGAATTTTTCTAACGCTTGCGCGCCCGCATAATGCGTCTCCCACTCGACTTCCGCGCCCGATGCCTCGATGATTCGCACCACGTTTGAGGCCACTTCGGGGCCAATGCCATCGCCCGGAATCAGTGTGATAGTATGTTTCATAAGCAGAAGTCAGAAGTCAGTGGTCAGTAGTCAGTAGTCTAGTGAGTGTTGTTCAATGGTCGTCTTCAGCCATTCGGAAACTCAAACTCAACAAGAATAAGGCCACAACTGGCCACTGGCAACTGACCACTGGTCACAGACCACTTACCACTGACTTCTGACCTCGGACGAAAGCGAGATGGTAGGCGCGAATCCAAATCGACCACGGGAAACAGCCGATGTCGTGGTTATCGGCGGTGGAGTTATTGGACTGTCGGTCGCGCGGGCTCTTGCTCTACGCGGCATCAGAAATGTGATGGTCATCGAGCGTGCGAGCCTTGGGAGTGAGGCCTCGGCTGCTGCCGCAGGGATGTTGGCGCCGCAAGCCGAGGCTGATTGCGTTGACGACTTTTTTACTCTTGCCTGCAAGAGTCGCGACCTGTATCCATCCTTTGCCGAAGCCTTGCGTGAAGAGACCGGCACTGACATCGAACTGGACACCACTGGCACGCTTTATCTCGCCTTCACAGAACATGACGAGGAAGAGATCGAGCGTCGCTACAACTGGCAAACGCGGGCCGGTTTGCCGGTTCAGAGATTGAGTGCGGGAGATGTGCGTCTGCTCGAGCCGTGCATATCGCCCAACATTCGTGCGGCTTTGCGGTTTCCGCTGGACATTCAGGTCGAGAATCGCCGCCTCGTTAGCGCGTTAGCTGAGTCCAACGAAAAGCATGGTGTACTCATAATTACTGGCACAACTGTGGAATCGATACGTATCGAACGTAACCGAATCGAAGGGCTTGAGACTTCGCGTGGTTTCGTGAGCACTCCGAATGTGGTGGTTGCGGGCGGCGCATGGACCTCATTCCTCAAAGCCAGGGACAAAGCGTTGCCAGATCTTTGCATCGAACCAGTCCGCGGCCAGATGATCTGTTTTGAGGCTAACCCGCGCGTTGCGCGCCACGTAATTTACAGCTCGCGCGGATACATTGTTCCCAGGATGGATGGCCGGGTGCTGGGCGGCTCAACAACAGAGCCGGTCGGTTTTGACAAACGTGTGACCGCTGCCGGAATGCACTCGATCCTGTCGCATACCTTGGAAATCTGTCCCGGCGTTTCGGCATTGCCAGTAATCGACTCCTGGGCGGGGCTGCGTCCTCGGGCTCCGGACAGTTTGCCCGTGCTGGGACCCTATGCTGAGATTGTGGGACTCTTTTATGCTACCGGGCACTATCGCAATGGAATCTTGCTCGCTCCCATAACTGGCGAGTTGATAGCCGAGGCGATAGCGGAGACGAGCGCGTCCCCTCTGCTTGGCGCGTTTGCTCCAGAGCGTTTTGAGCTAATGACCGTAAACTAATCGCCAACTGTTCTATGCTTGAATTTGGGAAACAATTCTTCCTGCTGGCTGCCACGTGCATCTTGCTCGCAGCCGGACCCGCCTTCACTCAATCAGAACGGATTAATAAAGAGCCAACTCTCAAACCCGACACGCGTTCAGCTCAGGCGCTATACGAGGAGGCGACCGGTTATCTGGAAAAGAAGTTTGCAGAATTGAGCAAACAGAGAGTTCCCTATGATCCAAAACTTGAAGCCACCATTAAGCAGGAACAGAAAGATCTCGCTGCACGAAATGCCGCTACCCTGGAAGTGCGCGGCTCGCCTGCCGGAGACGATTCTTACTACCTTGGCATGCTGCACCATCTATCCGGCAACTCGGACAAAGCGCTTGCTTCGATGCGGCGATTTCTCGGCTCTGAGCCAGTTGGCGAAAACGCACAGCTGGCCCGGGCCGTCGTGGTTCTCCATGCGATCAAGAAAAATCTCATTCCCGAAGCTGAAAGCGCGGTGGCGGCATATATGAAAGGTAAGCCACAGAATATTGACGAAGTGTACGGGATGGAGACTCTCATTACTGATGCATCTTACAAGGCGAAGGACTACGAGCGCATGGCGGCGCACGCCGGGGCCATGTTGAATGCAGCGAAGCTCGTTATGGATTCGAAGCAGAAAGTGAACAACTTCAAACGTGACGACATGCTGCTCAAGTCTTCGTCCTTGCTCGCGGAAGCCAACGTTAGGTTGAACCGGAAGGAGGCGGCTGTTGCTACCATCGAAGAGCTGCGCCAGGTGGCGCTCTCGTTGCCGTCTGGAAATCTCTTCAAATTGGCTAACATTCGTCTGGGGGCAATCGATCCTTCGGCAGAGTTGCGCAAAGCTTTTGCCGAAAACGAAAACAGCAAGGCCAACCAGCCGCCTGAGATCATTGGCTCACAGTGGATAGACCAACAGCCGACCAAACTTTCTGAGTTACGAGGCCATGTTGTCTTGCTGGATTTTTGGGCACCGTGGTGCGAACCCTGTCGTTACACGTTTCCCAAACTTCAGCGCTGGCACGAAAGCTACAAGGACAAGGGTCTGGTGATACTCGGCCTGACAAACTACTATGGCGAAGCCGATGGGCGAAGAGTAACTCCCGCGGAAGAGCTTGCTTACTTGCGAGACTTCAAGAAGAAGAATCACTTGCCCTATGGTTTCGTCGTAGCGAATTCAGGCGCAAACGACCTTAATTACGGTGTCTTTTCCATTCCTATGTCTTTTCTCATCGATCGTCAGGGCAGCGTGCGGTTCATCGCGGTTGGAGGGAGCGAAACGGAGACGTTAGCGTTGGGCAAGATGGTCAAGAAACTGCTTGATGAGCCGGCTGACACTAAAGCCGACGCGGAGATTCCGGGGACGCATTAGCGAAGTGACAGGAAGATGTGTTTGGCGAACATGAATTAGCGGTTTCCGGTCAGGCTCCCCGTCGTTCTTGAGAGATTGCTCATGCGAAGTTTTATCTATCGCGCGCACACCTGGCTGGGCCTTATTGTCGCCGTGCCAGTTCTCGCCTGGGCGTCGAGCGGGCTGTTGTATGCTTGGCCCAACGCAGTCGATGGCGGCAAGGTCGAGAAGATCAGAGCGTCAGGAGTAATGATCACTCCCGCCGGCGCGATGGCTCGCGCAAACGAGTTTGCCGGAAGAGAGTTGCCCACTACCGCGCTCACACTTCTGATGCGCGACGGCCGGCCGGTATATCAGGCGGTTGGTGGCATGGGTGCGGATTCGCTGTTGATAGACGCCGAGACTGGTGCGATTAGCAAAACGCCGCCGCCCGGCTTTTTGACTCGTTACTTTCGCCAGGCGCATTTCTATTTCTTCGCAGGCGCCTGGCAAGTGCCGTTGCTGATCATCTTATCGGCATTAGCGTGCTCTTCAGCGCTCTCCGGCATCTATCTGAACCTGACGTTGTGGTTGAGACGAAAAACCAGGAGCATTTGAACCGAGGCGGCTTCGGCTAGCATCCGGTAGTTGAGTGGATGCAGCGACTGAGCCAAACTGCATCAGTACCTAGCCCG
>JBGPNE010000305.1:0-4588 GCA_041487335.1 Pyrinomonadaceae bacterium | reverse complement strand
GAGGACGTGAAGTTCACCTTTGATTATCTCCGTGACCACCCGTTTCCCCTGTCGGCGTCGGAAGTCTCCGGCCAGATCGATCGAGTCGACGTTCAATCATCCTTCCAGGTCACCTTCTTTCTTAAGGCTCCTTCCCCAGATTTCCTCGCCGATGTCACGGGAACCATCCTGATCTTGCCAAAGCACGTCTGGCAGTCGGTGACTGACCCGCTCAAGTTCCTCGACTCTCCAGCTTTCATCGGAACTGGTCCTTTCAAATACATTGAGACCCGACGCGGTGAGTATCATCTGTTTCAAGCAAACGAAACCTATTTTTTAGGTCGTCCCGTGGTTGATCGTTTGGTTTTCAAGGCAGTCAACAATCCTCCGCTTGCACTCGAAAGCGGTGATGTGGATGCCGCGAGCTTCAACAGCCCGCTGGCGGTCTCTCGCTTTGAGAATCGCGCTGATTTCATGATTCTGAAAGGGCCTTACAGCTACTATCTGTCGAAGCTGATATTCAATGTCTCGCATCCACCCTTTGAGTCGAAGCAGGTGCGCCACGCTTTTGCCTATGCGCTCGATCGGCAGGAGATCGTAAACAAGGTTTTAGGTGGCAACGGCATCGTCTCGAGCTCCGGTATGTTGCATCCCGACTCAGAATGGTTCAATCCGGGTCTTCCGAAATATGAACACAACAAAGAGCAGGCGGAGGAACTGCTCAGGGAAGCAGGCTTTACGCGAAAGGGTTCAGATGGCGTGCTGGAATCCCCCGACGGCAGCAAGCTTTCGTTTCTACTGTATGAGCGCAACGAGTCACCCGACATGCCGCGCACTGCTGAGATGATCAGAGACCAGCTTGCGGAAGTCGGAGTTCATCTTGAAATCAAGCCTGTCAACACTGGCCCGCTTGAGAGCATTCTCAGCAAAGGTGAATTCGACATTACGCTCGATGGTCATGGTGGCACTCTGCGCCCTGAGTTTGTCGCCGTCAATGCGGACTTTCCAGCCCACGTTTATCAGAAAGATGAACTGAAAACTCTGAGGGCTGACTTCTTAACCTCACTTGATCCAGCAAAGCGCCGCGAGGCCGCGTTGAAAATTCAGAGCATTATCGCTGATGACCTTCCCGCTCTGGGAATCTACAATCCAAGCTCGCCGGTTGTCTATCGCAAGAGCAAAGGCGTTGAGTGGTTCTGGACCAAGCAGGGTCTCGGCGGGGGCGCGCCTATCTGGTGGAATAAGCTCGCGCTTCTTAGTGCTAGCAATCTTGTGAATCCCCCGGCCTCTCCGGCGCGACGAGGCACAACGCTCTTGCTTGGCCTGCTCTTGGCGAGTTTGGCGACGGTTGCGCTACTCTTTGGCTTCAAGAGGCTTGCAAAGCGCTAACGCATGTGGCCGCCATGGCCTGACTACATATTCCCAGCCGCACGCACGATAATGAGTCGTAAAATAGTCTCAGTCTTATTGCAGTATCTTGTCCTAATCTTTCTTCTGGTCACCGTAAACTTCTTTATCGTCTATCTAGCGCCCGGCAACCCGGTTGACGTGATCGCGCGAGGCGGTGATGACCTTCTTCCAAAGGTCGTAACCGAGAGCGAGAAACAGACACTCAGGCAATACTACGGACTGGATCGGCCACTGGCAGAGCAATATTTCAGCTATCTTTCCCACATCGCTCGCGGCGATCTTGGCTACTCATTCTTCTATCATCGCCCAGTTGCCGAGATTATCTTTGACTACGCCAAGCGCACCGTACCTCTGATCTCCACGGGAATGGCCCTAGCCCTATTGATCGGACTTCCCCTCGGCATCGTTTCCGCATCGCGGCGAGGGCAGCGTCTGGATTCAATTCTTCTGATCTCGCAGGTCTCTCTGCACTCCCTGCCGCCATTTTTCATTGCGACCATCCTGTTGATCGTTTTTGCCGTGAAGTTGCAGTGGTTCCCGTTTTCAGGTTCGACCAGCATTAGCGGCTTGCCTTCGACGGGCATGGGTTCTTTTGGCACTACGCTCTATCACCTAACGCTGCCGGTTATTGCACTTGCTCTGTGGGAGTCAACCACGATCTATTACTTCACACGCAACTCCTTGATAGACATCCTTAGCGAAGACTTCATCCTCGTCGCTCGAGCAAAGGGGTTATCCCAGACATCAGTTTTCATCCACCACGCGCTGCGCGCCGCGCTGCCGACCTTAGTCACGCGGTTCGCGCTTGTTTTTGGTTTTATGATCGGGGGAGTGTTTTTCGTCGAACAGGTCTTCAGCTATCCGGGGATCGCTATGCTGGCGCTCTCAGCCTTTCATAACTACGATTACCTGCTGCTGCGCGGAATCTTTTTGCTTCTAGCTCTTGCCATCTTGATCGCCAACCTACTGGCTGACATTTGCGTCCACAGGCTTGATCCGCGCACGCGAGCGTCATGAGTCGGCCATAATGAGTAAACGCTTTGTCAAAATCGGAAGTCTGATTCTCGTCGTCATCGCGTGTGCGAGCTTGTTGGCGGCCTTGATCAGCCCGCACGCGATTGTCTTTCGTGCCCAACCATTTGATAGTCCCTCCTGGTCCCATCCATTTGGGACAGACGACGTGGGCCATGATGTGCTGAGCAATCTCTTGCATGGTGGGAGGACATCTCTATTGGTGGGCGTAATTGTGGGAATTCTAACCACGATCTTTGGGCTGGTTGTGGGTGGGCTCGCTGGCTACGTCAAGTCTCTTGACGCGCCGTTAATGAGAGCCGTGGATATGCTCATGGTGATTCCGCGTTTGCCTCTGATCATCTTCCTTTCGCTGTTTTTGAAACCAAGTTTGTGGAACGTCATTCTGATCTTGACTGTTTTCGGCTGGCCAGTGACCGCGCGTACCGTGCGCCCGTTGGTGAAGGGTCTGCGCAATGCCGAGTTTGTCGCGGCTGCACGCAGCATCGGCGCAGGTAACTGGTATATTTTGCGCCGGCATATCTTCCCACAGTTGTACGCTGTCTTTGCGGTTCAATTCGTTCTTGAAGCCAGGCAGGCCGTACTTGCGGAAGCAGGGCTTGGTTTCTTGGGACTGGAAGATCCAACAACAAAGAGCTGGGGGATGATGCTCTCCTACGCTTTCAATCACGAAGCAACATTTATCTCAGATGCGTGGCACTGGACAGTGCTACCGCCCACGATCGTGCTTTCGCTCTTCGTACTTTCGCTGAGCCTGATAGCGGTAGGCTTAGAAGCATCCTTCAATCCCAGACTCAGGGACCGAGCGAACACTATTACACAAAAGCTGATCATAATCCCGAGAGAAGTCCAATGAGAGTACTCATAGCAGGTGTCGGAAACTTGCTTCGCGGTGACGATGGCTTCGGCGTCGCCGTTGCACAGAAGCTGCTTGAGACTAATAAATATGGCGGCGACGTAACAATCTTCGAGGCCGGTATCGCGGGTATCGCTTTGGTCCAAGAGCTGATGAGCGGTTATGACACGCTTATTATTGCCGACACCGTTCATCGTGGTGGTCTCCCCGGGACAATCTATTTGCTGGAACCTGCAGTGCCGGAACTAGAGGAGAAGTTTTCAAATGATTTGCATCAATCTTTAGCAGACGCCCATTACAGCGATCCGTCGAAAGTACTAATCATGGCAAAGGCCTTGGATGTCCTTCCTCCCAAAGTTTTTCTGATCGGCTGCGAGCCAGCAGGCTACGACGAGCTGGGGGCGGACTTGAGCCCTCCTGTAAGGCGGGCGGTACAAGTAGCCCTTGAAAAAATTGAGTCCCTCATTGCCGATTTGCCCGGCCAAAGGGGAGATGCTCTATAATGCTCTATAAGTCATTGGTCACCGTCTTTCTTCAGCCATATGGGCGATCGCGGACGCAACAAGAAACTTGAAGATTAGCCGCCTCCGCCGCCGCCTGTCCATATCGAATTCATTCTGACATGCAGCGGCAGCTTTATTCGGGCCAGCCTTGCTGTTCCCTGCCCTGAGTATTCGCTTTTGTCCTTCTCGCCTCACCCCGGCAGCCCATCGAAGCATGCTCCTGCTCCTTCGCCAAAACCCGATCTTCAGTAATTCTGTTGACTTTTTAGCCTCTGGCCTCACACTCCTGGCATGAGGAACTTATTGTTGTCGGTTTATGTTTACTTGCGTGCAGTGCTTAAGGAGCGGCGCGATTTCTCCCTTGAGAATCTGGCATTGCGTCAGCAACTGGCAGTCCTGAAACGATCGCACACGAGACTCAAGATTAAGCAGCGGGATCGGCTGTTCTGGATTTGGCTGTCACGAACTTGGTCTGGCTGGCGCGAGGCGCTGATCATCGTCAAACCTACGACTGTCGTCGGCTGGCATCGTAGAGGTTTTAAGCTCTATTGGACGAAGCTATCGCAGCATCGGGGTGGTGGTCGACCAGCAGTTGCCCCTGCAGGTACGGACCTTAATCAGGCAGAAGGCGACTGCCAATCCGCTGTGGGGAGCACCAAGAATTCATGGCGAGTTACTCAAGCTGGGGATCGACATCTCTGAACGGAGTGTGTCGCGATTGCTGCCGCGACGTCATCAGCCACCATCACAGACGTGGCGGACATTCCTCGCGAATCACCTCAATGAAATAGCTTCAGTTGATCTGTTC
>JBGPNE010000304.1:0-4591 GCA_041487335.1 Pyrinomonadaceae bacterium | reverse complement strand
TGGGAACCGGCGTGGCACAATACATACGTCTGAAGGAAGAACAGAAGCGAGCATTTGCTCCGAGTGGAACAATTCAGCCCTCGATCCCGCCTGCTCCTCATGTTAATTCATTTCCTGCTCGTCACACAGGAGAACTTGTTCCTCCGCCGCCCAGCGTGACTGAAAGCACTACAAGACACCTTGGCGCCGAAGCGCCTACACGGCATCTTGACTCGTCTAACGAATTCCCAAAATAGATGACTTCCGGATACAGGCGGAGGCGATCCTTTGGCTCTCATTGAATTCGGTAGAACGACCATCGCCTCGTAGTTTATTTGATGGAATCTGAACCAAAAGTACGCATCGGTGTTCCGGTCTGCGAGCGAAGCGTTGGTGCCGTCGCCGAAGCTTGTGCAAAGGCGGCTGAGGTAGGCGATCTGATCGAATTGAGACTAGATTGTCTTGATCCGGTTGAGTTTGAAACCAGGTTACCTGAAATTAAGGAGGTTCTGAATACGGCGGCTCGGCCAACCATTCTAACCTTCCGTCCGGCGGAGCAGGGAGGCCAACGCAGCCTGGATTATGCGTCTCGTTACGCGTTTTGGTGCATGCGGGAGTATCCATCCGTTGCACATTTCATCGATGTGGAACTAGATCTCGCGCAGCGATTCAGTTCTTCCAATACCCCGCTCCCTTTGGATTGGAGCCACATTATCTGTTCTCATCACGACTTTGCCGGCGTGCCCGCCGACCTCGATCAAGTTTACCAGCGCCTGGCAAGCTTTCCTGCTCGAATATTGAAGATTGCTGTTCAGGCCAATGACGTAACGGACTGTCTCCCTGTCTTTCGTCTGCTTGATCGCGCTCGCCGTGAAGATCGAGAGATGATTGCTATCGCTATGGGAGCAGCCGGAACCGCTACGCGCATTCTTGGACCATCACGGGGCGCTTTTTTGACCTACGGAGCCCTGGAATCCGATCGCGCGACAGCGCCCGGGCAGATTACCGCCAGGGAACTCAGAGATCTCTATCGTATTGATAGTGTTGATCGGCAGACACAAATCACCGGCTTGATGGGGCTGCCTGTTTTGCATTCAATTTCACCCCACATCCATAATGCCGCTTTTCAAGCCGCCGGAGTCAATGCTGTTTATATTCCCTTCGAAGTTCGCGATGTTGGTTCATTCCTGAAGCGCATGATCGATCCGCGGACGCGCGAAATCGAATGGAATGTTCGCGGCATTAGCGTGACCGCGCCACATAAGCGCGCGGTAATGGACCATCTCGATTGGATTGAACCAGCGGCCCAAGAGATCGGCGCGGTGAACACGATTGTCGTCGCGGAAGGCGCGCTGCATGGTTACAACACTGACGCGGGCGCGCTGATCCGGCCGTTGATTCAGAGAACTGGTGAATTGCGAGCCTTGCGCTGCGCGGTCATTGGGGCCGGAGGCGCGGCGAGCGCGGCGTTATGGTGTATTCGCCATCAAGGCTCGACTGCGACGGTCTTTGGCCGGAACATCGACAAGGCCCGGGCATTGGCCCAGCGATTCGGCTTTGGTTCTGAAAACCTTAATGGTGCATCGTTCGATGGCTTTGATGTAGTGATAAATGCGACACCCTTAGGCACGGCGGGACAGCTTCAAGACAAAACAGCGGCGACTAGCGATCAACTCCGCGGCGCGCGTCTGGCCTACGATTTGGTTTACAATCCAATTGAGACAAGATTCTCGCGTGAGGCGCGTCAGGCAGGATGCGAGACGCTTGGCGGCTTATCCATGTTGCTAGCTCAGGCGGCCGAGCAGTTTAAACTGTGGACGGCCGCCGAAGCGCCTGAGGACGTGATGAGCGCCGCCGCCGCTCGCGCGTTGGCAGACGACCGCTTAAATCGCAGACTCCAATCCGAAGCAAGGCCCAACTCTGGAAGTGAAATCAGAAATCGAGAATCGAAAACCGCAAATGGCCAGTGAGCGTTACAGCCGGCAGATTTTGTTCAAGGCAATTGGCGAACCGGGCCAACAACGCTTGTCTCGGTCGCTGGCTTTGATTATCGGCTGCGGCGCCCTGGGTTCTGCGCAAGCCGAAAGCCTGGCGCGCGCCGGAGTCGGACGAGTGAGAATCGTCGATCGTGATTTCGTCGAAGCGTCAAACCTGCAGAGGCAGACAATGTTCACCGAAAGTGATGCTGCCGGGCACACGCCAAAGGCAATAGCGGCCGCTAATCATATTCAGCAGATTAACTCAGAGATTGAGACTGAGCCCGAAATAGTCGACGTAAACCATTCAAACATTGAACGCTTAATCAAAGGCTGTGACGTTGTTCTCGACGGAACAGACAATTTTGCCACCCGCTATCTGATCAACGATGCCTGCGTGAAGCACGAAATCAATTGGATCTACGGAGCGGCCGTTGGCTCCTACGGCGTAACAATGACCGTTCGGCCGCATCAAACGCCATGTTTGCGCTGTGTCTTTGCAGAAGCGCCGCCCGCTGCCAGCGCGCCGACTTGCGATACAGCCGGCGTGATTATGCCAATCATAAACGTGGTTGCCGCGGTCCAGGTGACTGAGGCCTTGAAATTACTTACGGCTCGCTACGAAGACTTGCACCAGTCGTTGATGCAGTTTGATGTGTGGCGAAACGAGTGGAGAAAAATCAGCCCAGGCAGTCCTTCCCCGCAGTGTTCGACCTGCGCGCTCGGCTTTTTTGATACGCTTGAACCAACCGCGGGTGAGTTTGCAGCCGTTTTGTGCGGCCGTAATGCGGTGCAGATTTCTCCAAGGGAAGAGACGCGAGTTGACTTCGAGCGCCTAGCAGAAAGACTTCGCGCAAGCGGCGAAGTGAAATTCAATGATTACCTGTTACGCTTTCGCACAGGTGACTATGATGTAACCGTTTTTCAGGACGCCCGTTCGATCATCCGCGGTACCGACGAGATAACTACTGCCCGCTCGTTATACGCAAAATACATAGGAAACTAAGACCCAGTATGCTCCAAGCCAAGATGCTCAATCGCACCATTTCTGTTGCGATTCTTTCTCTTCTCATCCTCTGGTCAACTCCACTAATTCAAGCCGGACAACCTGTAATTTGGGAGATAACTGGTCGCGCAGAGCTTTTGAAAGGCGACGCACGCGGTGTTTCGATCAGCGATACAGGGATGCTGATGCTGGCGCCAAATCTCACCGAAATTTTCAACACCGAACAGGCGTTCATCTGGTCCAGCGCCGTTGACAGTCAAGGAAATGTTTACCTGGGGACGGGCCATGACGGAAAGATCTATCGCGTGGCCGTCGATGGGCATGGCTCTCTGCTGTATGACGCGGCAGAACTCGACGTAACCGCTTTAGCGGTAGGTCGCGATGACGCCTTGTACGCGGGCACTTCGCCCGATGGAAAAGTTTACCGAATCACTCCCGATGGCCATGAGGAAGTCTATTTTGATCCTGCTGACAAATACATCTGGTCCCTGGCGATTCTTGCCGATGGCTCGCTCGCCGTGGGAACAGGCGACAATGGAAAGCTCTACCGCGTTCGTACCGCAGGTGCGAAGCCTGAATCCTCTTTATTAATCAACACCAACCAGACACACGTGATGTCACTGGCGGTGACTCCTCAGGGAGATTTGGTCGCCGGAACGGATCCGGGCGGGTTAGTGCTGCGGATTTCGCCTGAGGGCAAAGCATTTGCTCTGTTTGATGCCCAATTGCGGGAGATTCACGCGTTGGCTCCAGCTCCGGACGGTTCTATCTACGCGCTTGCGCTCAGCGATGCTGCTTCGGCAGGACGCCCGCAAGCTCCTGCGGCTCAAGCGCCCCAGACATCCGAGTCGACTACTACTCCGAGTACCACAGTTACCATTACCGCGGTCGATGAGAGTGGTGCTCCGATTCAGCCGCAAGGACCATCGCTACGCAGCCGTACTGATGTCTCCAACGCGCGCAGTGCAGTTTTCCGTATCTTGCCTGACGGTGGAGCAGATGTAGTGTGGAGTTCGCCATCGATTACGGCATTTTCGATTGCTCCTGCGTTGCAACCGGGAAGCGTTCTGATCGGAACCGCGGATAAAGGCAGGATCTACTCCGTCACGCACGACGGCCGAGACACGCTGCTTCTGCAGTCGACCGAAGGGCAAATTTCATCTTTCCTGGTTCGGAGCGGGCAGGTATACGCAGCCTCAAGCAACCAGGGAAAACTCTTCCGGTTTAGCAAGGAATTAGTAGCAGAAGGATCGTATGAGTCGCCGGTACGGGACACAAAACTGATTTCATCCTGGGGACGCGTTTGGTGGCGCGGCGCCGGCAAGGTCGAGTTGCAGACGCGAACCGGAAACGGTGAACGGCCTGACAGTACATGGAGCGAATGGACTGCTGCGTATCGCGAACCTGAGGGCAATCAAATCTCCAGTCCGCGAGCGCGCTTTATTCAATGGCGTGCAACGCTAAGGTCAATGGGAGCAACGGGTCCAACGTGGATGGAAAACGTGAGTGTTGCCTACCTTCCGAGAAACGTTGCGCCCGAGGTTCTTTCAATTACTGCGTTGCCGATAGGCGTGGGTTTGCAGCAGGTAACCCAGATACAGATCGATCCGAATGTTGAGTCGTCAGGCCT
>JBGPNE010000303.1:0-4594 GCA_041487335.1 Pyrinomonadaceae bacterium | reverse complement strand
CCCAATCGTCGTTCGTTCAGTCCTGACGCAGCTTTTTACAGAGGCGAGCTGCGAGGTGGGCTGTTTCTGGAAGGGGCGCCAATCTTCGCGGTCGAAGTCCGCAGCACCGACGACTATGGCCCTGTAGCCGAAACACGCATGGCCCAAAAGCGTGCAGACTATTTTGCCGCGGGAACGCTCGTCGTGTGGGATGTAGATGTGCTCCGCGAAAAGCTTGTGCGCGTCTATCGCGCCAGCGATCCTGAGAATTCAACGGTCTATGCCGCTGGCAAAATTGCCGAAGCCGAACCGGCCCTGCCGAGTTGGACGATGGCGGTGAATGATATGCTTAGTTGAAGACAAGAGTTGCGGGCCAACTGTTTTTGAAGTAGGCGCGCGGACAGACGAGGAGATTCGGCTATGAAAAGTTACATAGATGATTCGGCTGATAAGCAGATGAATACTTACGAAGAGATAATTAGCGCGGCCCTATCTCTTCCACCAGGCGCTAGAGCAATGCTTGCAGAACACCTTCTCGAGAGTCTCGATGCATCCGATCAAAAAGAGATAGATTCTGCTTGGGCTGAAGAAGCTGAAAGGCGAATGCGAGAGATCAGAGAAGGCAAAGTGGAAACTATAGACGGAGATTTAGTCTTGCAAGAGTTGCGATCTCGACCTAAGTAAATGAAACACACTTTCCATCCTCACGCTAGGGAAGAGTTACAAGAAGCTGTTGCCTATTGCGATAAGATAGACCCAGACCTCGGCGATTCGTTTCTTAAGGAGATTACGGAATGTATTTCACGCATTCTTAGCTTTCCTGAAGCCTGGACCCAGATACCGGGAGGAGCGAGACGTTGTAGAACGAATCGATTCCCTTATGGCTTGATCTATAGAGAAGAGGATGATCATATTTTCATTCTGGCTGTGATGCATCTTCATCGGAAGCCGAATTATTGGGCAGATAGAGAGTGAAACTAACCGGAGCTCCGATGACGCAGAATGAACACAACGAGCGCGTTAGCGCCGCCCGCCAAGAAACCGAAGCGCGCGGCGAGACATTCTATCCTGGGCCAAGCAGGATTCATCTTGCGGCGTATCCTCCAAAAGAGCGCTGGGATGATTGGACGGAGCTTGATCCGCGCAGCTGGCCGCAACGCAAAGAGCGACACTACACGCTCGTACCCACCACCTGCTTCAACTGCGAGTCAGCCTGCGGTTTGCTTGCCTACATCGACAAAGCTACGGGCGAGGTGCAGAAGTTTGAAGGCAATCCTGAGCATCCGGGTTCGCGCGGGCGCAACTGCGCCAAAGGTCCCGCCACACTAAACCAGATCACCGATCCCGATCGTATTCTCCACCCCCTCAAGCGCGCAGGAAAACGCGGCGAGGGTAAGTGGGTGCAGGTGAGTTGGGATGAAGCGCTGGATGAACTCGCGTCACGCATACGCAAAGCGATCGTTGAAGACCGTCGTCAGGAGATCATGTATCACGTCGGCCGTCCTGGCGAAGATGGTTTTACGGAACGCATACTCGCAGCCTGGGGTATTGACGGTCAAAATTCACACACAAACATCTGCTCCTCAAGCAGTCGCGAAGGTTATCAACTCTGGATGGGTCTCGACCGGCCCAGCCCCGACCACGCGAACGCCAAAGTTATTTTTCTGATCAGCGCGCATCTCGAGTCGGGTCACTACTTCAACCCCCACGCACAGCGCGTGATTGAAGGCAAGGTTAACGGCGCCAAGCTGATTGTCTTCGACACGCGCCTGTCCAACACAGCGACCCATGCTGATCATTGGGTATCACCGTTTCCCGGATCAGAAGCGGCGATCTTGCTGGCCATCGCAAATTATTTGATCCAGAACAATCTCTACAACCGTGAGTTCGTCCGTCGTTGGTGGAACTGGGAAGAATTTCTCTCAATCGCGCATCCGGAGATCGAGGCCAGTTTCGAAAACTTTGAACAGGTTCTGAAAGAGCTCTACCAATCGTACACGTTTGAGTTTGCCGCTCAAGAATCGCGTGTCGACCCTACAACGCTGGAAGAGGTGGCAAAGTGTGTCTCCACCGCGGGCACGCGGCTAAGCACCCACAACTGGCGCAGTGCTTCATCAGGCAATAGCGGCGGTTGGCAAGTGGCGCGTTGCCTTTTCATGCTCAACGCATTGATGGGCGCCATTGCCACCGAAGGAGGCGTCTTTCCCAACGCGTGGAACAAGTTTGTGCCCAAGCCGATCTACACACCACCGCACCCGAAGATGTGGAACGAGGTCACCTGGCCCAAAGAATACCCGCTTTCGATGCATGAGCTTTCTTTTCTATTGCCGCATCTGTTGAAAGACGGGCGTGGCAAGCTGGACGTCTATTTCACACGCGTTTACAACCCCGTATGGACCAATCCTGACGGATTCTCATGGATTGAAGTTCTTACGAACCAAGAGATGATTGGCTGCCATGTTGCACTGACTCCTGTCTGGAATGAGACCTCCTACTTTGCCGATTACATTCTGCCAATGGGTCTCGGCTCAGAGCGTCACGACATTCATTCTTACGAGACTCACGATTCTCAATGGCTGGGGTTTCGACAGCCCGTAATGAAAGCGGCCCGCGAGCGATCCGGAGAGGAAATCACTGACACGCGTCAAGTGAATCCTGGCGAAGTTTGGGAAGAGAATGAGTTCTGGCTCGAGCTAACCTGGCGCATTGACCCGGATGGAAATCTGGGAATCCGGCAGTATGTCGAGTCGAAGAAAAATCCGGGGCGCCGGTTGAGCGTTGACGAGTATTACGAATGGATCTTCGCGCATTCCGTTCCTGGCCTCGTGGAGAAAGCGGCGGCCGAGCGCTTGAAGCCGCTCGAATATATGCGGCGCTACGGCGCGTTTGAGGTGTGCAGAAAAGTCGGCGCGCTTTACGAGGAGCGCGTACCTGACACTGAACTTGTGGATGCACGCAAGGATCGCTTCGGACGCGTCTATACGAAGACCAGCAAGCCCGCTTCACCAAATATTGTCCCGCTGCCAACTATTGACCCTGATCCCGAAGGCCGACGGTTTGCCGGTGTGATCATCGATGGCGAACTGAAGCGCGGATTCCCAACCCCGAGCGGCCGCTTGGAGTTTTATTCCCACACCCTGGCACAATGGGGCTGGGAAGAGTTTGCCATCCCGACCTACATCCGCAGCCACGTCCATCCAGAGAACATCGCGGCCGACCAGACTGTTTTGATCTCCACGTTCAGGCTGGCGATGCAGATTCACACACGCAGCGCCAACGCAAAGTGGCTGAACGAGATCGCCCATACGAATCCACTCTGGATTCACCCATCGTTTGCGAAGCGTAGCGGTGTGCGGAACGGCGATCTGGTTCGCGTCGAAACTGAGATCGGCTATTTCGTCGTGCGCGCCTGGGTGACCGAAGGAATTCGTCCCGATGTGGTAGCCTGCAGCCATCACATGGGTCGCTGGAAGACACACGAACAGGGCCAGCGGCAGATGATGGCAACTGTTAAGTTGGATCATCAAGGTGGCGAGTGGGGCTTGCAGCGCGAGCGTGGTGTCGAGGCTTACGAGTCGAGTGATCCAGATACACTGCGAATCTGGTGGAGCGATGTAGGCGTGCACCAAAATCTCACTTTTCCGGTTCATCCCGATCCGGTTTCCGGAATGCATTGCTGGCACCAGGCTGTGCGTGTGAGGAAGGCCGAACCCGAGGACAAATATGGCGACATTTCGGTGGATACAAACAAGTCGCGCGCGGTGTACAAGAAATGGCTCGCAATGACCCGCCCTGCCGACAGGTATTCGCCTGACGGCACACGTCGGCCCTACTGGATGCTGCGGCCATTGAAGCCGGCGAAGGAATTTTATAAGTTGCCGGATGAAAGCCAGCGATCATGAGCGGCGAGAGAGTTTGCTGGGGTGCCATACCCGCTGGGGTGGAAGTAAGGAGTCTTTCATGTATTTCAAGCAATTCTATCTCGCTTGTCTGGCGCACTCTTCTTATTTGATCGGTTCTGAAAACGAAGCTGCTGTCGTCGATCCCCAGCGCGATGTCGATCAATACATTAAGGAGGCCGAGGCGAACAGCCTCAAGATTAAATATGTGATCGAAACTCACCTGCATGCGGATTTTGTCAGCGGACATCGTGAACTCGCGGCCCGCACTGGAGCTGAGATTGTCTTTGGGGCGAACGCTCGCGCAACATTCCCGCATCGCGCCGTGAGAGATGGCGACGAGATCAAAGCGGGAAGAGTTGTCTTGCGCATTATGGAGACGCCGGGACATACGCCCGAAAGTATCTCTGTGCTCATTATCGACACGGAAGTTTCAGATCAGCCGCAGAAAGTACTCACGGGTGACACCTTATTCATCGGCGACGTGGGGCGACCCGATCTCGCCGGCGCGAAGGGCTACACGCCGCAAGCGATGGCCGGGATGATGTATGACAGTCTGCACTATAAGCTTTTGCGACTTGCGGACAATACGGAAGTCTATCCAGCGCACGGCGCCGGTTCGATGTGCGGGCGCAACATCTCGCAAGAAACGTCTTCAACCATCGGCCAACAAAGAAAGTCAAACTATGCACTCAAGCCAATGCCAAAAGACCAGT
>JBGPNE010000302.1:0-4606 GCA_041487335.1 Pyrinomonadaceae bacterium | reverse complement strand
TGATCTTCAGTAGTTATTTCCCCGAGAAAACCATTGTAGAAGACCACTGACGCGCCGAAACCGAGGTTGGCGATTATGAAAAGCAGACCTCCTATCCAGTACATCCGGCCTGCGACGAAGAACATCAGGCAGTTTGCAGTTACTGCGATGTAACAGAACAGAGCCATCATCTTTTTCTTAAGATTTGAATAATCGGCAACTGCGCCAAGGGTCGGCAGCAGAAAGATTTGCAAGAACACCGCGACGGAAACGCAGGTCGGAAAGAACGACTTTGCTGTAATCGCACCTATTGGACCAAAGCTGACTACCACTCCGTTTTCGCCAACCGTTCGCTGCGTTAGCTCAGTTAGGTATGGTCCGTACAGGGCGCCAACAACTGTGGTGTAAAAGGCAGAGTTTGCCCAATCGTACATCTTCCAACCGAAGACTTCACGGGGATTGTTTTTGTCGAGGCGGTGGTCGGCTCCTGGCTCTAGAAGCGGCATCGGTGGAGTCGAAGTCATGAGGCCACCGACTTCTCCGTCAAAGTTTCGACGATGCCAGGTGCGATGTCAGCGAGGCTCTTAATGCGAGCTGCGATGCGATCACATTTCGCGCCCCAGACAATTGTAGGTACGGCATTCAGAGTATGGTTCCGCGAGGATAAGTCTTCGATGTTCCCATGATCGCTGGTGAGTATAACGGAAGTATGGCTCAAATCAACCCGAGCCAGCAGCTCTCTGATTAACTTAGCGAGGTTTTTCAAAACGGACCTGGCGGCGTTCATATCCTGAGCGTGTCCCACTTTGTCCGTGATGAAATACTCATAGAGCGTGAATCGGTTTTCGGAGGCAATTCCCGCGAGAGCTTTCGCAGCGTCGTCGGCAGTTTGAGGGCGTACATCCTCGCCGCGCTCAATCAGGAGAGCGTTCGTGAAATCCTGGTAAACGGCATGGCCGTCTTTCAGATCGGCAACGGTTCGGAATTGGACCCCGGCCGCCTCGACTGCAGCGGTAGTTGCGGAAACCCACCGAGGGCGCTCGTCGAAAAACCGCCGGGTGTAGGCATTGGCAAATGTAATGGGAGCAACGCCCGCGCGCGCCAACTGTAGAAACAATGAATGATCGCGAATAATCTCCAACATCGCGCTGTTGGGAAAGCCCTGTTTGTGATAGCCAAGCAGTGCGGGAGCATTGACGCCCGTAAGAATGGTAGTTTGACCGGAGGCGCTCTGCGGGCGCCCTTCCACTCCGAGGCAAGCGTCCGTAGGGATAACGATACCGTCTAAGATTGTCGTGAGCTCTTCATTGCGAAAAACTGCCAATGGTTCAGCATTTGCAAGACCATCGAGTGGGTTAAATGGTCCGCGCGAACCAATTCCCAAGCCATCGATGAAGAAGAGAAAGACCGAGCGAGCGTCAGTCGTCATGAAGCAGACCACGCCCCCGGTACAGATTAAGTTTATTATGCAGAGTCTTGAGGCTCATTCCCAGCAGCTCAGCGGCGCGCGTTTTATTGTTTTCCGTCTTTTGCAGAGTGCGCATAATCATCTGGCGCTCAACCTCCTCAATGGGCGTGCCAACCGGGAAGGTGATTGTATCCTCGCTGCGAAGCTGCTCGCGTTGGTCCACCGGATAAGGGGCAAAGTGATGTCTTTCAATCTGCTCTCCAGAACAGACGATCACAGCGCGCTCGATCACGTTGCGCAGCTCGCGGACGTTTCCTGGCCAGGCGTGAAACTGCAACGCAGTTATCGCCGCCGGGCTGAGAAACCGCGCTGGCCTGCCGTGTTTATCAGCAAGTTGAGTTAACAGGTGCTGAGCGAGCAGGGAAAGATCCTCTTTGCGATCTTTCAGCGCTGGCAGATGGATCCTGAATACGTTAAGGCGATAGAGCAGATCGCCCCTGAGTTTGCCGCTGCTTATAGCGTCGTCTGGATCACGGTTAGTGGCTGCCAACAGACGTACGTCTACATTAATCTCTTTCTTGCTTCCCAGCCGTCTGATCGCTCGCTCCTCAATTACCCGCAGGAGTTTTGCTTGCAGCAGCGCAGGCATCTCGGCGATTTCGTCTAAAAGAAGCGTGCCGCTATCGGCCAACTCGAAGCAGCCCTGCCGCCTCGACGCGGCGCCCGTGAACGCGCCCTTCTCATGCCCGAATAGCTCGGATTCCATTAATGTTTCCGGAATGGCCGAACAGTTAATGCCAATGAATGGTTTATCTCGCCTGGGACTCATCTTGTGAATCGTGCGCGCCACGAGTTCCTTACCCGTACCCGATTCGCCGGTGATCAGAACGGAAGCGGAAGACGGCGCCACCTGGTCAATGAGGGAATAGATCTCACGCATCGGCGCCGAACTGCCCACCAAGTCACCAAAGGCGCCGCGCTCCTGTAGCTGTCTGCGCAGCAGCTCGTTCTCACGTTTGGCCTCGCCAAGTTCAACTGCGCGATCCAGTACTAGCCTGAGCCTGTTTGCGTCCACGGGTTTCTCGAAATAGTGGTATGCACCCTCTTCCTGGATTGCACGAACCGCCATTTCGATTGAACCGCGATCAGTCAACAGAACTACGGGAATGTCGGGTTGTTGGGCGCGAAGCTCGCGCAGGAGATCGAAAGAATCGGTTGCGGAAGCTGAATTGCCCACAACGATAACGGATGGGCTAAGCTTGCCGGCGCGATCGATTGCCGCAGAAACATTCTGCTCGAGTACAGCCTCATAATCGCATTCGGCAATGAGATCTCGCAAAGCTATCCCGCTTTTGCGATCTGCCTCAAGGATGAGTACGCAGTGAGACGCCATCTTTAAAGCAGTTTAGCACGAAGTAGGACAGGCATTCTGCGGTGGTGTCTTAATTTGAAATCTTGTAACGCAAACTGTTAGTTTGCGACGCAAGTTAGACAGCTTGCGTTACGCTAACTAAGACACTACCCATTCTGCAGGCGGGTCAAAGAAGGAACTACGAACGACAGCCGGGAAATGTCCTGCTACTTGTTTGCAAAATATTTAGCAATGGCGAATGCAAGGGCGGGGATAGTGAACTGTTCAGGCTGAATATCGACACGCAGTCCGTATTCCGCAGCAGTCTGAGCAGTGATGTCGCCGATGCACGCAACAACAACTCCGGCAAGCGTCTCGCCCAGGTCCTGTGTATCGAAGAGCTGAGCCAGGTTTCGCACTGTTGAGGAACTAGTAAACGCAATGCAGTCAGCGCTACCGGCAAGCATCGCTCCGAGGCGTCCTCGATCTAGCTTGTCAGGAAGCACCGTACGATAGGCGGGAACGACATCGACGCGAGCGCCAGCCCCTTCCAGTGCTTTGGGGAGATAATCTCGCGCTACTGCCGCGCGCGGAATCAGGAAATTCAGGCCCAGCAGCATTTCGCCTCCGCCAACGAACTGTTCAAGAGCCGCAAAGACACCTTCCGCCTTGAACTCCTCGGGAACTACGTCAACATGGATATGCGCAGCGCGTAGTCTCTCGGCTGTTGCTTCGCCGATTGCACATACCCTTAGCTCATCGATTTCACTGATGTCGTGTCCGCGCGCCTTAAGTCGCAGGAGAAAATAATCAACTCCATTTACGCTCGTGAACACCAGCCAGTCGTAACCGTAAAGATGATCAATGGCTTCGTCGAGTCGTTCGTAAGCTTCCGGCTCGGCGATCTCAATTGTCGGACAGACAATCACACGCGTACCGTATTTTTCCAGCTCAACAACAAACTCATCTGCCTGAGACCGCGCGCGGGTGATTACAACTGTGCGGCCAGCGAGTGGTCGGCCGCGTGGCCCCAGGTCGTTCTGAACTGACTGCGAAGGTATCATTGATGGATTCAAGTCAATAAGCTGTTCGCCCCGCGCTCCAGCAATCGATTCGCAAGTTGTGCACCGAGTTTCTCTGCCTCGCTGGCGGCGCCGCTCACGTGGTCCCTGATTATCTGGTTACCTTCAGGATCAGAGACCAACCCATCCAGTTTCAGTTGCCCGTAATAGACAATGCCGTGTCCGGCTATCGGTAGTTGGCATCCGCCTCCGAGGACGCGCAGCAGAGCGCGCTCGGCGTTACAAGCAAGATGTGTAGCTTCGTGATCGAGCATGCTCACCACGTTGATTATTGTTTTAGCCTCAACCCGTGTTTCGATTGCGATTGCGCCTTGCCCGACTGCTGGAAGCATTTGTTCGGGAGGTATGGGCGCGCTAATACGATTCGCCAGACCCAGGCGGCGAAGCCCAGCCGAAGCAAGAATCAAAGCATCGTAATGTCCTTCGTCCAGCTTATGGAGTCTGGTGTCTACGTTTCCTCGCAAGTCTTTTATGACAATATCGCTGCGCAAGTGCTTCAATTGCGCCAGTCGCCGCTGGCTGGATGTACCAACAACCGCCCGTACTGGTAAGCTTCTAATCGAAACTCTTTCTTCCTCGATGTCCCGGTTGAGCACGAGAGCGTCGCTCGGATCCTCTCGCTCGCAAATTGCTGCGATCGTGAGCGCCTCTGGAAGAATTGTCGGGAGGTCTTTCAGTGAGTGGACTGCGATGTCGATGCGGCCGTCTAGTAGCGCTTCCTCGAGTTCTTTGGTGAAGACCCCTTTTCCTCCAATCACTGAAAGCGGCTCAGTCTTCACATCGCCC
>JBGPNE010000301.1:0-4618 GCA_041487335.1 Pyrinomonadaceae bacterium | reverse complement strand
TCGATGGTGATGTGCAGGGAGTCGTCGTTAAGGGCTCGGGGCACTGGCTGATGGAAGAAGCGACAGGTCAGGTAATTCCGCAACTCGTGGCATTCATCAATAAGTCACATTAACTAGGAACCATGCCGAGTCCTCCAAAGACAGTGATCGGCCAATTCGTGGATTAGCGATAGAAGATTTGGCTCACATCAACAGTGAGGACCAGGCGAAGGGAATCGTTGAGGAAAATGGCAACATCTAACATCCCATTTGACCCGGATGAATTTAGTGGTAAGCGAGTTCTAGTAACCGGCGGTACAAAAGGCGCAGGCAAAGCAATCGCCGAACGCTTCCAACGCGGAGGAGCAACCGTCATTGTCACTGCGCGGTCTACACCAGAAGAGAAAACAAACAATCATTTTATTCAGGCAGATGTCTCAACCCCAGAAGGTACGGCGAACGTTATTACCGAGATTCTGGAGCGCTTTAACGGCATCGATATCATTGTCCATAATGTGGGCGGATCCTCAGCACCCAGCGGCGGTTTCATTACAGTAACTGACGAAATCTGGCAGCAGAATTTCAATGAGAATTTGTTTCCTGCCGTTCGTCTGGACCGCGGTCTTCTGCCATCTATGATCGCGCGCGGTTCTGGCGTAATCATTCACATTTCGTCCATCCAAAGAATGCTGCCTTTATACGATTCAACTCTCGCCTATGCCGCCGCGAAAGCAGCGCTCACCAATTACAGCAAGGGCTTATCCAACGAGGTCAGTCCCAAGGGAATTAGGGTAAACACGGTTTCGCCGGGTTTTATTGAAACAGATGCCGCCACAAGGATGATTGAAAGAATGGCGGATAAAGATAAAAGCGACTACCCAACGGCTCGGCAAAAGTTGATGGATATGCTTGGAGGTATTCCGTTGGGGCGTCCGAACAGGCCGGACGAGGTTGCCGAACTCGTAGCGTTTCTGGCATCTGATAGAGCCTCGTCGATCACCGGAAGCGAATACGTGATCGACGGCGGGACTATCCCAACGACTTGAAGGGCGACACCTAAGAGAAACATACGCCAGCAAAAGGCCCTCTCTCTCTCTCTCTCTCTCTCTCTCTCTCTCTCTCAGTATCCGGCACTCACGAAGAGACTTTATTCAATACTTGACAAGCATCTCTCCTTCAAGTATCTTGATATCAAGATAGATGAGCATACTGGAATATAAATGAGTGTAGATAAGCTTGAATCGTTGACGGGTGGAAGTGGCGTTCACGTTTTCCTCGTGTTGTGGAAGGCGGCGCGTGCGGTTGAAGCCTGCGCCGAAAAGAGCATATCGGAGTTGGAGATTTGCGGCAGCGACTTCGCCGTACTAGAAGCCCTGCTGCACAAGGGGCCGCTTCCAGTCAACGAGATTGGAAGAAAGGTCCTGTTGACGAGCGGTTCAATTACGGTTGCCGTTGATCGGCTGGAGACAAAAGGGTTAGTGGAGCGGCGCGCCCACGGCACCGACCGGCGGGCGAGGATAGTCCATTTGACGAAGGCAGGCAGGAAGGTGATTACACGCGTGTACGCTGATCATGCCACCGACATGGAACGACTCGCGTCCGCCTCACTGACGAAAGCGGAGCGCAAGACGCTCATCAGTCTATTGAAAAAGATCGGATACGAGGCTGCGGCCTCGTTAGGGACATAGCGATAAAGCGAGCGCCAAATAAGTCGTTACGCAGGTGCATGTCAAGTCGGCAAAGAGAGGAGATGTTATGGAAATTGAGACTTCAATTCGTGATCGTTCGGCTGTTGATTGGGCGCTGCTAGTTGCCCGCGTCATTGTTGGCGTCATCTTTATGGCTCACGGCGCGCAAAAACTTTTCGGTGCATTCGGCGGGCCAGGGCTTCCGGCAATCGTCCAGATGATGGGTACTTTGGGTTATTTTGTCAGCATTGGCGAGTTCTTCGGCGGACTGGGGCTGATCGTCGGGTTTCTATCGCGCTTCTCCGCGGCGGCGATCATCTTCATTATGCTCGGCGCTATTATCACGGTTCACACCAAATTCGGGTTCTTCATGAACTGGGCTGGCAACCAGGCGGGAGAGGGCTTCGAGTATCACCTCCTCGCAATCGGCGCGTTGCTGTCTATTGTAATCGTCGGCCCAGGACGATTTGCCATCGGGCGATTCTTACCTTTGCCTAAAGGCGCGCGTGAGAGACCTGTGGCAGTTCTTGAGTAGAGTGGGAAGCCTACGCCATGAAGTGTTCGTAGAAGATCTTACTAGGAGATGAAAGATGGAAGCTACCAAGTTATTGCAAGAGGAAAGGGAGAGCACCAATCTTACGCGCACAGTCGCGGGCATCGTCAACAGCATCGAGACGCTCGAAGGCGGGGGTTTTCTCGTGCGCCGGCCGTTCCCGAAGCCGACGTTCTCGCATTTCGACCCGTTTCTATTGTTGGATGAGATGGGACCGATGACCGTCGCTCCGGGCAACGCGAAGGGCGCGCCGGAACACCCGCATCGCGGATTTGAGACGGTGACCTATCTGATGTCCGGCGAAATGGAGCATAAGGATTCGCAAGGACATTCGGGAAAGTTGAGTGCTGGCGACGTACAGTGGATGACCGCCGGCGCAGGCGTCATCCATTCGGAGATGCCTTCAGCGGAGTTCCAGCAAGAAGGCGGCACACTGCACGGCTTCCAACTATGGGTGAACCTGCCGCGCCACAATAAGATGATGCTCCCGCGTTATCAGGAGATACCGTCGGCAAGGATCCCGACCGCACGTACTAAGGATGGACTTGTTAGCGTGCGAGTGATCGCAGGCGAGGCGCTCGGCGTGCGAGCTGTGATCGAGACGGTGACTCCAATAATGTACCTGCATTTCACCCTGCAGCCCGGTGGCCATGTGTCTCAGCCCTTGCCGCCGGAGTACAACGCGTTCGCTTACATTGTCGAGGGCGAGGGGTTGTTTGGAGCGGAGAGCGAGCGCGCTGGGGACGGGCGGATGGTACTGTTCGCGCAGGACGGCGACGATGCGCGAATCGAAAACTCGGCGGACGCGAATGCCGCGCTCGAAGTATTGCTCATCGCTGGCGTGCCGTTGAACGAACCAGTCGCGCGCTACGGGCCTTTCGTGATGAACACCGAAAGCGAGATCCGCCAGGCGATTGAAGATTACCGGCAGGGCAAGATGGGCGCGATTAACTCGTGAATGATCGAATATTGGAGGCGGAAGACCGCAGGGAGGAATCTATGCTTAGAGTAGCCATCATCATCGGAAGCACGCGGCCCGGTCGCAAGGGCGACGCCGTGGCCAAATGGGTTTACGAAATTTCGCAAAAGCGTAGCGACGCCGAGTTCGAGCTCGTGGACATAAAAGACTTCAACCTCCCGCTCCTCGACGAACCGATGTCACCGATGATGGGCCAGTACACCCACGAGCATACCAAGAAATGGTCGGAGAAGATCGCGTCCTTCGACGCCTACGTGTTTGTTACGCCCGAATACAATTATGGAACTTCGGGCGCGCTCAAAAATGCAATTGATTATCTTTACAGAGAGTGGGTCAACAAGGCGGCGGGTTTCGTCGGCTACGGCGGCGCATCAGGCACACGCGGTGGAGAATCTGCGATTGGTGATGGGCGAACTACAGGTCGCTGATGTGCGCGCACAGGTCGGGCTATCGCTTTACACGGATTTCGAGAACTACAGCGTTTTCAAGCCTGCTCCCCAGCACGAGAAGTCTGTCAACGCCATGCTTGACCAGGTCATCGCATGGGGCGGTGCGTTGAAAACTCTGCGGAAGTAGCGCTTGGCATCCGCTACCAAATCGCCCTTACCTTTCTGGATGGAACAAAAATCACTTAAAGGACCAGACACTTATGTCAAAGAAGCTCTCCGGCAAAATCGCATTAGTGACGGGTGGCACCAGCGGTATCGGGCTCGCCACGGCCAAACGATTTGCGTCTGAAGGCGCATATGTCTTTATCACCGGTCGTCGACAGACCGACCTTGATGCAGCAGCGACAGAACTCGGCGGCAACGGCACCGCTGTTCGGGGAGATGTTGCCGTCCTTGCCGACCTCGACCATCTTTTCGATACGATCAAGCAAAAAAAAGGCCGGCTCGATGTTCTATTCGCCAATGCGGGAGGCGGTGGCCTGGCGCCACTTGGGCAGATCACCGAGGAGCATTTCGACAAAACCTTCAATACAAATGTTCGTGGGATGCTCTTCACTGTTCAAAAAGCTCTGCCCCTGATGCCGCCCGGTTCGTCAATCATCCTTAACGCCTCGACGGCCTCGATCAAAGGCACACCGGCCTTTAGCGTTTATAGCGCAACGAAAGCAGCTGTACGGTCATTCGCCCGCAACTGGACACTCGACCTCAAGAAAAGCAAAATCCGTGTCAACGCCGTCAGTCCCGGTGTCGTGCCCACTCGCGGCTACTATCTGACGGGAATGACAGAAGAGCAGGTGCAGGCATTCGTGGACTCCCAAGTCGCAACGATTCCACTCGGCCGTGTCGGTACCACTGACGAAATCGCCAAGGCCGTTGTGTTCCTCGCGTCCGACGAATCGGCGTTCACGGTGGGCAGCGAGTTGATCATCGACGGCGGCATGAGCACGCTGTAAGTTGGGTCGAGCAGGCC